>JBLGCM010000001.1:0-20114 GCA_047617345.1 Natronomonas sp.
TGGCCGAGCGCCTGTCGCTCGAGTTCGCTCAGATCGTCGAACCACTCTCCGGGGGTTCGGTCGTACTCCTCGTCGGACTGTTCGGCTGCCTCGCCCTCGCCCGGCTTGTCGGCCTCGATACGAGCCTCGTGTTCCCGTTGCAGTGCGGGCGCGAGGAGCTTCTGGACGCGGGTGTCGACGTTACCTCGCAGCGGTTGGATATCCAGATCCGGCCGCTCGGCCAGTAGCTGGGCCTTCCGGCGGAGACTCGACGTGCCGACGATCGCGCTCTCTGGCAGCGTGTCGAGCGTTCGGCCGCCAGTCGTGACGAGCACGTCGCCGGCCGGGCCGCGCTCGGGCGTGCCCGCGACGACCAAGTCGTCTGGCTGTTCGGTCGGCATGTCCTTCATCGAGTGGACCGCGGCGTCGAGTTCGCCCGAGAGCACCTTCTCGTCGAGACTCCGGACGAACGCGCCGGTCGTGCCCAGCCGGTGGATGAGTTCGTCCTGAATCTGGTCGCCGGTGGTCTCGACCTCGACGAGTTCGACCGACAGGCGGCGCTGTGTGAGTTTCTCCTCGACCATCGCCGCCTGCCGGCGGGCCAGTGCCGACCCGCGCGTGGCGATCCGTACGGTGTCCCCGCGAGTGCTCATTAGCAGTAACTCCGCGGTCCGTGGTGAAAAACGCATCCTCTCGCGGGCAACAGACTGAGCGCACGCCGACAACTCAAACTCGTGTCGCTTATAGCTCAATCCGTTCGAGACCCGACGCCAAGTCGGCAATTTCCTCGTTGTAGGCGCGGACGAACTTTGGAAAGTGTGGTGCGTGCTCCCGAATATCATCGGCAGACGGCGGCTGGTACTGCGAGAGCAGGTAGACGCCGTTTTCCCCACCGACGCGGAGATACGAGACGCCGTCGCGGTCCCAGTTGAGTTCCCAGCGCGTGCCCGTGACTCGCGTGGTGAAGGTCCCGTAATCGCCGCCCTCGCAGCGCTGGTGTTCGCGAGCGATCCGGTCACAGACGTCGCGAATCCGACCCAGTACGCGGTCGCGCTCTGTGACGGCCCGGTCCGTGGATGCGACATCCGGGAACTCGGTCGAGATGTCGTCGAGGAGCCCATCGATCGAGGCGACGTACTCGTTGAATCCGACGACAAAGGCGCTGTAGTCGGTGAGTGCGTCGGCGAGTGCCCCCGGCTCTGGTGGCTGTTTCGTCGAGACGACGTACACGTCCTCGCCCCGGTCCGGGTCGAACCGAAGATACGAGAGGCCGCCGGCCTCGTACTTGACGGTCCACTCGCCGCGGTCGGTCTCGATGGTGGTCTGACCGTAGTCACCACCCGCCAGTCGGGCGAGCTGGTCGGCGATCTGACCGGCGTGGTCCGTCACCGCGGCGACCAGTTCGTCACGTCGGTCGGCGACGGCAGTCCCGTCTGTCGGATCGAGCGGCGGCCAGTCGGTCACACCCGAACCAGTCCCCGGACGGAGATAACCCGTGTGATCTGCGACGAGCGCCCGTCGCCAGAACGACCGGCGAGCGAGCAGTGCGACAGGCGCGAGTACCCGCGCAGTCGGTGGGAATTTGTGGCTGCTCGCCGCAGTGGGCGTATGCCAGACCGCTGGGAGACGCTGGACGAACAGATAGCCTACAGTTGCGATGGGTTCGACATCGTCAACGAGACGGTCAGACTGCCGGACGGCACCGAATCCGAGTTCGATTACCTGACCGAGGGCGAGAGTGCGGTGATCCTCCCCTTCACGGCAGACGGCGACGTCGTCGTCATCGACGAGTGGCGACACGCCGTCGAACGGGAGAATCACGGGCTGCCGGCGGGCAGTCTCGAAGAAGGCGAGGACCGCGAGCGGGGCGCACGCCGAGAACTCCGAGAGGAGACGGGCTACGAGGCCGGCGAGATTGACTATCTCGGCGGCTTCGAGCCCGCAAACGGCTTTTCCGACGCGTATTTCCACTACTTCGTCGCTCACGACTGCGAACGCGTGACCGAGCAGTCGCTGGACGTCGACGAGACAATCGAGGTGTCGACGACGCAGTTCGCGGACCTCCTCGACGCCGTCAGGGCGGGCGCCCTCGAAGACGGGCGAACCGTCACGGCGATTCTCTACTACGCGCTGTTCGAGCGTGGCGAAAAATGAGCGCGCCACGGCGCGGTCCGCTCAGTCGTCGGCGGTGACCGCTCGGTCCTGCGTGATCAGTTCGGCGGCCTTCTCCGCGACCGCGATCGTCGGCGCGTTGGTGTTGCCGCTCGAAATCGTCGGCATCACCGAGGCGTCGACGACCCGGAGATTCGAGACGCCGTGCACGCGGAGTTCGTCGTCGACGACCGCCATCTCGTCGTCGCCCATCTTGCAGGTCCCGACCGGGTGATAGACCGTGTGAGCCGTCTCCCGGACGTGCTCCTCGATTTCGGCGTCGGTCTGGACATCTTCGCCCGGCCAGACCTCCTCGCCGCGCCAGTCGTCCAGCGCGTCGGCCTGTGCGATTTCCCGAGCCTGTTTGACCCCCTCGACGATCACGTCGAGATCCGTCTGCTCGGAGAAGTACCGCGGTTCGATGACCGGATGGTCGAACGGATCGTCTGAAGCGAGTTCGATGTACCCGCGACTCTCCGGTCGGAGTTGGGTCGCACCGATCGAAAAGCCCTGTCCCTCCTCGGGGTTGGCGAAGCCGTGCTCCATGTAGTACACCGGCGCGAAGTGAAACTGCAGGTCCGGCGCGGGTTCGCTCTCGTCGACGTAGGTGAACCCGCCCGCCTCCCCGACGTTGGTCGTCGGTGCCGGCTCGCCGCCTTTGGTTCGCTCGTAGACGACGAACCCGAAGAGGTGATCCTGTAGGTTCTGCCCGACGCCCGGCAGGTCCGCCACCACGTCGATGCCGTGCTCAGTCAAGTGATCCGCGGGACCGACTCCCGACAACATGAGCAGTTGCGGGGAGTTGACCGCGCCCGCGGAGACGACGACCTCCGCGTCGGCGTCGGCCTCGTGGCTCGTCCCGTCCTGTTCGTAGGTGACGCCGACTGCCTGGTCGCCGTCGAAGCGGATCTCGGTGACCTGTGCGCCCGTCT
This sequence comes from Natronomonas sp., assembly GCA_047617345.1. Classification (GTDB taxonomy): domain Archaea; phylum Halobacteriota; class Halobacteria; order Halobacteriales; family Haloarculaceae; genus Halovenus. The sequence continues at coordinate 3,063 of JBLGCM010000001.1, forward strand.
CCACAGTGAGATTGTCGCGGTCGAGAATCGGCGTGATGTAGGCTTTCGCGGCGCTACAGCGCTGGCCCTCCTTCTGCGTGACGTGGTAGAGGCCGGTCCCCTCCTGCTCGGCCCCGTTGAAGTCGTCGTTTCGCGGGATGCCCGTCTCGGCGGCGGCGTCGACCATCGCCTCCGAGACCGGGTGCGGGTCGACCGCGTCGGCGACGTTCAACGGCCCATCTCGGCCGTGATACTCCGACTCCCCCGGTTCGAAGTGTTCGGCCTGCTTGAAATAGGGCAGCAGGTCGTCGTAGCCCCACCCCTCGTTGCCCCGCTCGGCCCAGGTGTCGTAGTCGTGGGGCACGCCGCGGATGTAGATCATCGCGTTGATCGAACTCGACCCCCCCAGGGTCTTCCCCCGCGGCCAGTACAGCTCTCGGCCGTTCATCTCGGGCTGTGGTGTCGTGCTGTAATCCCAGTCGACCTCGCTTTTCATCAGATGTGGAAACATCGCCGGCACGTGAATCTCCTCTTTCTCGTCCGGCTGACCCGCTTCGAGCAACAGAACGCTCGCCCCCTCTTCTGTCAGGCGATGCGCCATCGCACAGCCCGCCGATCCCGCCCCGATCACGATATAGTCGTGTGTTACCTTGTCACTCGGCATAACGATTCATACAAAGGAAACCTGAATACTAAACGTTTGTGAACGATTTTCAACTTGCCCCGGCCGACCCTCCGCTGGGCTGCTGGGGCGGCGCGAGACCACAGCGTTGAAACGCTATCCCGCGGTAGATATCGCTGATGACGCTTCGAGTGACGAACTCTCTCTCGGGCGAACGTGAGCCGTTCGAGCCGCAGGATCCCGACTCCGTCTTGCTGTATTACTGCGGGTTGACGACCTCCGATCCGGCCCATCTCGGTCACGCCCGCGGCTGGGTGCACGTCGACGTGATGCATCGCTGGCTCGACTGGCTCGACTACGACGTTCGTCACGTCGAGAACTTTACCGATGTAAACGAGAAAATCGTCGCCCGCGTCGGCGAAGACGGATCGAGCGAGGCCGACGTCGCCGAGTCGTACATCCGGGCGATCATCGAGGACATGCGCGGACTGAACCTCAAGCGCGCGGAGGTGTATCCGCGCGTCTCCGAGCACGTCCCGGAAATCATCGATCTGGTCGAACGACTGATCGAGCGGGGCTACGCCTACGAGGCGAACGGCTCGGTCTACTTCGACGTGACCAGTTTCGAGGAATACGGCAAGCTCTCGAACCAGGACGTCGAGGAGATGGAGGCGCAGGGCACCCCGGACGAACAGTCCGAAAAGCGCAATCCGGCGGACTTCGCGCTCTGGAAGGCCGGCGGTGTCGATCCGGACGCAATCGACGAACACCAGCACGAGGCGGCCGCACCGGCGGCGGAAGCCTGCGAGACCGCCCGGACGTTCGAGTCGCCGTGGGGCGAGGGCCGACCCGGGTGGCACATCGAGTGTTCGGCGATGAGCATGACACATCTCGACGAGACCATCGACATCCACGTCGGCGGGCAGGATCTGGTCTTCCCGCATCACGAAAACGAGGTCGCACAGAGCGAGGCCGCGACCGGCGAGACCTTCGCTCGCTACTGGCTGCACGTCCGCCTGCTCGACGCGCCCGACGACGAGAAGATGTCCTCCTCGCTGGGTAACTTCGAGTCGGTCGCCGAAGCCCTAGAGAAGTACGGCCCGAACGTCGTCCGAACGTTTCTGCTCTCGACGGCCTACCACAGCCCCGCCACCTACAGTTCGGAGACGATCAGTGAGGCCGAGACCCGCTTCGAGCGCCTGGAACGGGGCTACGAGCGAGCGCGAGCGGCACTCGATAGCACCGACGCTCGGACGAAAGTCGAAGACGACGAACTCCGGGGGGCCGTCGAGACGACCCGCGAGGAGTTCGAGTCGGCGATGAACGACGATTTCAACACGCGCGGCGCGCTGGCGAGTCTCCGGGAGCTGACCGCCGCCGTCAACGCCCACCTCGACGAGCGCGAGGAGTACGATTACGTCGGCCTGCGCGAAACCGTCGAGACCTACGAGGAGTTCGGTGGCGAGGTGCTCGGACTCTCCTTCGGGACGGCCGCCGACGACGGGACCGTCGACCTGGCGGGCGAACTGGTCGACCTCGTGCTCTCGGTGCGCGAGGAGGAACGGGAGGCCGGCAACTACGACCGGGCCGATCAACTGCGCGACGACCTCGAGGCCCTCGGCGTCGAGGTCCAAGACACCGACGACGGGCCGGAGTTCCGGATCGAGTAGCGCCCGTCGAGTGCCAGCGCGAGTGTTTTCACCGACGAGACCCAAATCCGGGTATGGTCGTCTCGCTCGAAATGGGTTGGCGGCAGTTGCTCTTCGAGAACTACCCGGTCGATCCCGAAATTGTCGACGCACACCTCCCGAGCGGCTTCGATGTCGACACCTTCGAGGGGTCGGCGTACCTCTCGGTCGTGCCGTTCACCAACATCGACGTTCGCCCGAAAGGGCTGCCGAGGTGGGCCGGAATGCCGTTGCCGGAGCTGAATCTCCGGACCTACGTGACCCACGACGGCGTGCCGGGCGTGTACTTCTTCAGTCTCGACGCCGAGGGGTTGTCCGGTGTGATCGGCGCACGACTGACCCAGTCGCTGCCGTACTACTACGCACGGATTTCGATGGCGAGCGAGGCCGACGGCATCCACTTCCGGAGCACGCGCCGACATCCCGGCGCCCGCCCCGCGGAGTACGAGGCCGCCTACCAAGCCGCCGGCGACTCGTTCAAAGCACCGGGAGACCCGCTCGCACAGTTCCTGCTCGAACGCTACCGGCTGTACACCGAGGCACCTGGCGGGGAGTTGCGATACACCGCCGTCGAACACGAGCCGTGGACCGTCTATCCGGCCGAGGCCGACGTAGAGACGAACACGCTGTTCGCCGCCAACGGCTTCGACCACCCCGACAGCGAGCCGGTTCGGTACTACTGTCCCGGCGTCGACGTGGTCGCGAGTAAGAGCAGAACACTGTCCTGAGTCGGCTATCGGCCGAGTTCCTCGTGCGCGCTGGAGAGGTGTCGCGAACAGAACGCGGCCACCAGCGAGAGTTCGCCGGCCAGCGCGCCGACGGCGATCACTTCCGCGAGGCCGTCGGCGTTCGCGCCGGCCGGGTCGCCGCCGCCGGCCAGTCCGAGAAGGTCGAGCCCCTCACTCTGGGTGTCGAGGCCGGTCCCGCCGCCGACGGTGCCGACTTCCAGCGAGGCGAAGGAGATGCTCGCGTATAAGCCGTCTTCGCGAGCCTCCATCGTCGTGATGGCGTTGGCTCCTTCGACGACCTGCGCGGCGTCCTGTCCCGTCGCGAGAAAGACCGCGGCGACGGTGTTTGCGGCGTGGGCGTTGAATCCGAGGCTAGCGGCCTTCGCGGAGCCGATCAGGTTCTTTCTGGTGTTTCCCTCGGCCATCGCCTCGGGCGTGGTTTTGAGCCGTTTCTCGACCAGTTCGCGGTCGATAACGGCGTCGGCGGTCACCGAGCGCCCGCGGCCCTCGATGGCGTTGATCGCCGCCGGTTTCTTGTCCGAGCAGAGATTTCCGGAGAGAGCAACGAGGCGGGCCGGCGTCTCCGATTCGACGAGTTCGCTGGCCTCCCGCGTCGCGATGGTCGCCATGTTCATCCCCATCGCGTCTTTCGTGTCGTAGATAAAGCGCAGGAAGACGTTGTCACCGACGACGTAGGTGTCGATGTCGAGCAGTTCGCCGTGACTGGTCGTCGATTCGGCGGCCGCCCGGAGGTCGTCGGCGTGTTCGTCGACCCACTCGACGACCGTCTCGGCCTCGGCGACGCCCTCGACCTGGAAGACGGGTGCGCGGGTCATCCCCGAGTCAGTCACGCGTGCGGTCGCGCCACCGGAGGAGCGGATGGCGGAGAGGCCGCGGTTGACGCTCGCGACGAGTGCTCCCTCCGTGGTTGCCAGCGGCAGGAAGTACTCGCCATCAGCGCCGGAGCCGTCGATTGGAACCGGACCGGCGACGCCCATCGGCAGTTGTGCGCCGCCGATCATGTTCTCGATGTTGGGCTCGGCCGTCTCGGCGTCGAAAGCGTACTCACCGACTGCCGCCAGGTCGGCTCCCGTCTCCCGTTTTACGTACAGTCGGCGGGCCTCGGCGGCCGTCTCGGCGTCGGCGCGGTCGTCGAGTTCGTACAGTCGTAGCTCCCCGTCGGCGAGTCGGTCGGCGAGCGTCTCGGCATCGGTCATGGCTGTACGGTTGCGGCGGGCAAACGTAAGCACACCGGAGACCGCCCGGTGGAGCGTGTTGAACACTGACTTATAGGCGGCCCGCCAACAGCGGATATGCTCAGAGGACGCTTCGAGGCCGCCGAGGATCGACCCCCAGCAGAGTTGCGCTCGGAGTACGAGGCGGCACTGGTCGAGACAGTCGAGGCGGTCGGCGAATCGACCGTCGTCGATCAGTCCGGTGTCAGCGAGGAGACGATCCGGGCGCTCGTGGCGGGCGAGAGTCCCGAACTCACGCTGACGGAGGCAGCATCGATTCTCGCGACAGCTGACCAGTACCCCGACGCCGACACTATCGAGGCCGAAGCCCGGGATATCCTACTGATGGGAATGTCGGTGGCCGTGCTGGACGTCGAGGCCATCGCCGCGGGAGTCAACGACGAACTCGAACCGAAGGAGATCCAGCAGAAAGTCGAGGGGCGGTATCCGATCAGTCTCGCGGAGTACGCGATCATCCACAACTACATCGAGCGTGAGAAACCATGACGGTCCTACTTTTGGGCTGTGGCTACGTCGGGATCGAGCTCGGGAGACAACTCAGCGAGGCCGGCGAGCGGGTCATCGGCGTCCGCCGTTCGCACTCGGGAATCGAAGCCATCGAAGAAGCGGGATTCCGGGGGGTTCAGGCGGATATCACCGATCCAGAGGACCTGTCGACGCTGCCCGAGGCCGACACCGTCGTCTACGCCGCGAGCTCTGGGGGCCGGGGAGCCGACGCCGCCCGCGAGGTCTACGTCGGGGGCCAGCAGGCTGCTATCGCGGAGTTCGCCGGCCGGGAGAGCCCGCCGGCGCGGTACCTCTACACCTCAAGCACCGGCGTCTACGGCGATCCCGACGGCGACTGGGTCGCCGAGGAAACGCCGCTGGACCCGACGACAGAGAAGACCGAGGCGCTCGTCGAAGCCGAACGCGTCGCGCTCGAAACGACGGCCGAACACGGAATCGACGGGACAGTCGCTCGGCTGGCCGGTATCTACGGCCCGGATCGCTACCGCCTCGACCGGTACATCGAGGGACCAGTAACGGAGGGCTTTCTGAACATGGTCCACCGGGACGATATCGCCGGCTCGATCCGCTATCTTCTGCAGGAGAACCTCGCCCGTGGGGAGGTCGTACTGATCGTCGACGACGAACCGGTCCAGAAGTGGGAGTTCGCCGACTGGCTGGCAGCAGAGTGCGGCGTCGAATCCCCGCCGAAACGAACCAAAGAGGAGCGCCTGGGCGAGGGCGGACTCTCCGAGGCCGCTCGGCGGCGGATTCAGACGAGCAAGCGCTGCAGCAACGACAAACTCCGGGAACTGGGCTATGAGTACACCTACCCGACCTTTCGAGAGGGCTACCGCGAGCGGATCGAACAGTACCGCGACGCTGATCGCTGAGTGAGCCGCAACAATCCGGTCACAGTCCCGCATTTATTCGAGAGCGCGTGAAAACAATAATACTTAGTAGCCGGACAATCCCTGTAGGCGTATGCTGATTGCTGATGCGGTCGGTGGGTCCCTGCCATCAGCAGTCACGAACGATCCGGTCGTGTTGGGGATCGGTGGCGTCGGTGTCCTCCTGATCGTCGGCGGATATCTCGTCTACAGGGGGGTCATCGCTCCGGCGGGCAAACGCTTCGCGAGAGTGGTGGGGTCGGCCGAGGAAGTGGCCGTGGTGATGCATCCGAACCCGGACCCCGACGCGATGTCCGCCGCACTCGGAGCGGCGGCAATCGCCGACGGTGTCGACACCGACGCGACGCTTTACTACCCCGGACAGATCCGCCACCACGAGAACCGCGCCTTCGAGACAGTCCTGGACGTGGCGTTCGAGCGGATTCAGAGCGCCGGAGAAATCGACGAGCAGGACGTGATCCTCGTCGATCACAACGAGCCCCGCGGATTCGAGGGATGCGAGAATATCGAGCCCGTTGCAGTCGTCGATCACCATCCCGGGAGCGGGACCGGCGAGGCGTTTTCGGACGTGCGAACCGATCACGGAGCCTGCGCCACCATCTTCGCCGAGTATTTCCGACAACTGGGCAGAACGCCCGTCAGCCCCGACGAGAGCGGTGAGACGCCTCCCGGAAGGCTCTCGCCGCGGGTCGCGACCGCACTGATCCACGGGATCCAGTCGGACACGAAACATCTGACCAGCGGCTGTTCCGCCGCGGAGTTCGAGGCGGCGAGTTTCCTCTATCGGGGGATCGACGAGGATAAACTCGACCGGATCGCCAACCCCGAGGTCGACGTGGAATCGCTCGAAGTGAAAGCGCGCGCGATCACCGACCGACAGGTCGAGGGCGCGTTCGCGGTCAGCGACGTCGGGACGGTCTCGAACACGGATGCGATCCCGCAGGCTGCCGACGAACTCCGCCGACTCGAAGGGATCAACGCGGTGGTCGTCCTCGGGGACAAAGACGACGCAATTCAGCTCTCCGGTCGGTCGACCGACGACCGAGTTCACATGGGGAAAGTGCTCGAGACGGCTATCGAATCCGTCCCGATGGCCGAAGCCGGCGGCCACGCCCGCATGGGCGGCGGTCAGATCCCCCTCGATCACATGGAGGGGCTGGCTCCGGGCGAGGGGCTGACCCGAGAGGAACTGAAAACGCGGCTGTTCGACGCGATGGCCGGCGCGATCTAACGCACTTTTACGGGCCGCCGGCACAACGCCTACGTATGCTCATCACGCTCGAAGGACTGGACGGCAGCGGGAAGACGACCTGTATGGAGACACTTCGAGAATCCGTTCCCGACGCCACCTTCACACGGGAGCCGACAGGGTCGTGGTACGGCGACGCCGTCCAGCAGTCGATCGACGACGACGCCGCTGATCCGTTGGCGGAGCTGTTCCTGTATCTCGCGGATCACGCTGCCCACCTCAGCCGAACGGTCGAGCCAGCGCTCGCGGCGGGCGAGACGGTCATCTCTGATCGATACTCCGACTCGCGGTTCGCCTACCAGGGGGTGACGCTAGCGGATCGCTTCGAGGACAGCGTCGCTTACGTCCGGCAACTGCACGAGCCGTGGACCCGCCCGCCCGACGCGACGATCTATCTCGACGTGGATCCGGCGACCGCGACGGAGCGAAGCGGCGCGACCAACAAGTTCGAGGCCGGGCAGTATCTCGAAGCCGTCCGGGAGAACTACGAGCTGCTGATCGAGGCCGAACCAGAACGGTTCGTTCGTGTCGATGCGAGCCAGCCACGGCAGGCGGTCGCACAGGAGGTGCGCGAGGCCGTCGAGAGGGTACTCGACTGAACCACGACCGGCGGGGGCTCTGTCGCGACAGTCGCTGTGACGCTCTCGGCGTCGCTGCGGGAACCGCGGGCGACGGGCATCCCTTCTCGAGCGGAACAGAATCAGCTGAAACCCGACCGTCCGGGTCAGGCGAAGGTTCGGGAGACGTCCTCAGCCTCGTCGTCTTCGGCCTGGATCTTGTCGTAGGCCTCCCGGAAGTCCTTCATGCGGACCTCCGTGCGGTCGTCGCGGATAGCGAACATTCCCGCCTCGGTACAGATCGCCTTGATATCAGCACCGGAGGCGTCTTCTGCCAGGACGGCGAGTTCGGCGTAGTCCACATCGTCGGCGATGCTCATCGAACGGGTGTGGATCTGGAAGATCTGCTCGCGGCCCGCGGCATCGGGTTTGGGCACCTCGATGAGGCGGTCGAACCGGCCGGGGCGGAGAATCGCGCGGTCGAGCATGTCGAAGCGGTTCGTGGCCGCGATGATTCGGATATCGCCGCGGTCCTCGAAGCCGTCCATCTCGCTGAGTAGTTGCATCATCGTCCGCTGGACCTCGGCGTCGCCGGAGGTCTTCGAGTCGGTCCGTTTCGCGGCGATGGCGTCGATCTCGTCGATGAAGATGACGGCGGGCTGGTGCTGGCGAGCGAGCTCGAACAGGTCGCGGACGAGCTTTGCGCCCTCGCCGATGAACTTGTGGACCAGCTCGGAACCAGCCATCTTGATGAAGGTGGCGTCGGTTTCGTTGGCGACTGCCTTGGCGAGCATCGTCTTGCCGGTGCCCGGCGGGCCGTGCAGCAACACGCCGCTTGGTGGATCGATACCCACGTCGTCGAACATGCCGGGGGTTTTCAGCGGCATCTCGACGGTCTCGCGGACTTCGTCGATCTGCGCGCTGATGCCGCCGATGTCCTGGTAGGTCACGTCGGGGCTCTCGTCGACCTGCATCACGCGGGCACGAACGTCGGTCTCGTCGTCCAGTGATTTGACGATAGACAGGGAGTTGTTGACTGCAACGCGGGAATCCGGCTCCAGGTCCTCGCGCATCTCCTCGGTCACTTCGGTCAGCGCTTCCTGGTTGTTGCCGTGCTGTTTGATGATGACACCGTCGCCGGTCAGTTCCTGGACTGTCGCGACGAATAGCGGCGACTGTTTGAGCTTCTTGTTCTCGTGAGTCAACCGCTCCAGTTTCTGCTGGTACTTGTTGTTCTCGGCGTTGGCGTCCAGCAGTTTGTCCCGCATCTCCTCGTTCTGGGATTCGAGCACTTCGAGACGCTCCTGTAGCGATTCGATCTTCTCCTGTTTGGACGCGTCGTCGTCGTCGTACGGCAGATCGACGTCGTCCACCATGTCGGTCATTACCACTTAATAGGAGATTCAGTAATAAGAGGCTTCGGGTCAACCCCAATATCTGAAATGATGGCCCGCTAACAGGCAAGATCTCCCCCTTCTCCGGTCATGCTATCCGATATATTCTTAACGGTAATATATACAAGTAGTAAGTATTATTTTACTGCATCACAGAAAACGAGACATGAGTACATCAGAGTCAGCAGGATCTACAGAGGTCTCGGGAACCGGCTGGGAGGCGGTGGCGGAGTTGCCGCCGAGTGCGAAACTGGTGGCGAAGGTACTGGAGTACGACGGTCCGCTCACCCAGAGTCAACTCGCCGATGAGACGCTGTTACCGGCTCGGACCGTCAGATACGCCCTGAAACGACTGGAGGAGATCAATGTCGTCGACTCACGGTTTTCGTTCAACGATGCCCGAAAACGAGTTTACACGCTCGCCGTCGAGTCCGAAACTCAGTAATCGATATCGTCGTCGTCGCGTTCGTCGACGTTCGTCTGGCCGCTGGTGAGGATTTCTGCGCCTTCCGGCGAAAGTGTCGGCGTGACGTTCTCGTCTGTGACTCTGTTGATCTCGTCGATGTTGCCCGAGAGCACCTTCAGCGCGTCCTGTGGGTTCGGGTAGACCATCATATAGCCGTTCTCGCCCATCGTGATGAGCTGGGTGTCCGAGACCATGATCTGCTCGTTTTGGATGGTCGCGGCGACGGCCGGGATCGCCTCGGGCCGACCGTCGTCGTCGGCGTCTTCGGTGACCCACCGAATGTGTGCGTCGTCGAGTTCGGTGTGCTGGATGTTCTCTTGGATGATCTCTGCACAGGCGACGAGATCCCGCGTGATCTTCGTCTTGTGTTCGTTCTCGTGCTCGCCCTCGAAACAGTGTCGACAGACCCGGAGTTCGATCCGCATTGAACGGGGGTAGGGGGCTCGCGTTCAAAAGGCTGGGGCTTCCGTGACGATCGTCCGGCAGCAGTGATCCACCGAGCGGCTGGCGTGCCCGGTACCGCGACAGTACGAACGACCACAACGGTTACAAACGATCCCGGCGGATCTCGCGTATGGATCGCTTTCAGAACACGAGACAGCCCGACTGGGACTGGTGGGGCCGTCTGTGGCCAACGCCGGGGGAGACCCTCCGTCAGTTCGATCTCGCTCCCGGCGAGACCGTCGCCGAGATCGGAAGTGGAAACGGCTATTTCACTCTCCCCGCCGCCCGGATCGTCGCCCCGAGCCCGGTGTACGCGGTCGATCTCGATCCCGCACTGCTCTCGGAACTCGAAGAACTCGCCGATCAGCAGGGGATCGCAAACGTGGTTCCGGTGGCGGGTGATGCCCGCTCACTCACGGATCATCTCCCGGATTCAGTCGACGTAGCGATGATCGCGAACACGTTCCACGGTATCAACGACCCGGCGGGAGTGCTGGCGGAACTGTCAGATGCGCTCACCGAAGACGGCCGCCTCATCGTGATCAACTGGCGCGACCGCCCACAGGAGGAAACGATTGTAGCGGGCGAATCGCGGGGTCCACCGACGGAGCTCCGACTTTCGCCGTCCGAGACCAGAGAGATCGTACAGGATGCCGTCGAGATGCGATTGACACAGCAGATCGATATTCAGCCGTACCACTACGGGCTCGCCTTCGAGCGATGAACGAGCAGAGCGAGTCGCCGCTGTTCGGAGCCAACGCGCCCGAGGAACCGTCAGTCTTCGAGCCCGACGCGCTGCTTTCGGAGGCGCGGCGACAGAAAGACCTCCCCGAGCGGTCCGTGCCCGAGATCTGCATCCTCGATCCGGACGGCGATGTCGTTCGGCACCTCCGCGAGACGGGACAGGCGAGCGAGGATCGAGCGTGGCCGGGCTATCACACCGACCTCTACCGGTTCGAGCGCAGCGGACGGACCTACGGGATCGTCGGCTGTGCGGTCGGCGCGCCGTTTGCCGTCCTCGTCGCCGAGCAACTGTTCGCCGCCGGGTGTTCGTTTCTGATCAGTATCACCTCCGCCGGACAGATCCAGCCCCGGGACGATCCGCCGTATTTCGTGTTGATCGACCGGGCGCTACGCGACGAGGGGACGAGCCACCACTACCGCGAACCGGAGCAGTATGCGAGCCTCGACGCGGAGCTCCGGGCCGCTGTCGAACGGGAGCACGATACCGTTTCCCGCCCGGTCTACACCGGGGCGACGTGGACGACCGATGCGCCCTTCCGAGAGACCGAGACGGCAATCGAGCGAGCGCAAGCAGAGGGGATTCTCGCCGTCGAGATGGAGGCCGCCGCGCTGTACAGTTTCGCGGCGGTCCGGGGCCAGCCAGTGGTCTGTTTCGCTCACGTGACCAATCAGATGGGACAGGCCGACGAGGACTTCGAGAAAGGGGAAGCCAACGGGTCCAAAAGCGCGCTGGAGGTCGTCGACGCCGCCACGACCGCCTGGGAGTCCGAGTAGCGGAGACCGCCCGGAAGTCCAAACCCAGAAGCCGGCTGGGGACGGACCAAGAGATATGGACTACGAGACGCCGCAGTTTTTCCGGGTGATGCAGTACGCCCAGCGGGCCGACCGCGATGTCGTCGATATGGTCAGCGGCAACCCCGACTGGGAACCGCCGCAGGCCCTGCGAGAGGGGCTGCGAGCCTACGCCGACGGGGCTCCCGGGGAGTTTCAGTACCCCGCGAGCGTCGGCCTTCGAGAACTGCGCGAGGAAATCGCGACTCGGCGCGGTGTCGGTATCGAGCAGGTGATCATCACAAACGGCGCGGGCGAGGCCAACCACCTCGCGATGGCCGAGAGCCTCGAACACATGTCCGGGTCGGAGATCCTGCTCGTCGATCCGGTCTATCCCTACTACGCCGGCCGGGCGGCGATGCTCGACGCCGAAATGGGCTTTGTCCCCGTCACTGACCGCGGCGATGTCGACCCGGCGGACGTTCGCGAGCGGATCAGCGACGAGACCGCCGCAGTCGTCGTCAACTCCCCGAACAATCCGCTCGGCGTGACCTACGACACCGATACGGTCCACGGACTCGTCGGGATTGCGCAAGACCACGACGCGATGCTGTTGAGCGACGAAGTCTACGATCATTTCGACTACTCCGGCAGATTCGAGTCCGCGCTGGCCGTCGACTCCGAGCACAGAGTCGTCACCAACTCCTTCTCGAAGTCGATGGCGATCACCGGCTTCCGCGTCGGCTACGCGGTCTTTCCCCACCCCGAGGGCGCGAACGGTGACCTGATCGAAGGGGCCCGCTCGCGACATATGCTCACGAATGTCACGAGCTCTCGGCCGGCGCAGGCGGCGGTTCTCCACGCGCTCCGTGAGACGGACCCGAGCTACTACGAACGGAACCGCGATCTGCTCCGTGAGCGGATCGACGCCTTCACCGACGCCCTCGACGCCGCCGGCGCGGCGTACACCGAACCCGAGGGCGCGTTCTACGTGATGGCTCGGTTCCCCGACTTCGACGGAACGATGGACAACGTCGAGCGCCTGATCGACGAGGCCGGCGTCGCGGGGATGCCCGGCGAGGCGTTCAGTGACGCTCGTAGCGAGTGGATCCGATTCGCGCTGGTCACGCCCCGCGTCGAGGAGGCGGCGGATCGCATGGCGGCGTTTTTCGACGCCCGGTGAACCGCTGTTTAAGCCGAGGGAAACGGTTAATCAGTGCCGGCTGAATCCCCGGATATGAGCCAAAGCCGCCGAGAACTCCTCGCAACCCTCGCAGCGGGCGGAGCCCTCCTCGCTGGCTGTGTCGACGGATCGAGTGACGACTCCGCGACCGGAGCGGAAGACAACCCAGCAGAAGACGGCGACCGAGACGAGATGTCCGACATGCCCGACGAGGGCTATCCGGGGACCTGCCCGGCGTACGGAACGGCCCGGGTGATCTGTTATGAGGCCGTCACTGGCAGCGACGATGACGAGCCAGTCGGCGCCGAGAACGTCCCCGCGATCCTCGAACCCTCGACTCGATCACTCGCTGCGGGCGAGATCGAGTTCGTGCTGTCAAACCACAGCGACGCGGCACTGTCGACGAACTTCTACGACTGGCGGCTGGACAAGCGAGTCGACGGCGAGTGGTACCACGTCGCCCCGTTCGAGATCAACGAACCGCTGATGTCGGTCCCACCCGGCGAGAGTCACACGTGGTCAGTCGCGGTCGAGAATAGTGCGGTCGAAGCCGGCGAGATGGTCCCCCGGACGTCCGGGACCGAGGACCTGACACTCGCCGGAGTGGGCGGAGGCTGGTACGCGTTCCGCGCTCGCGGCTGGTTCGAGGACGAGGACTACGAGAACGACTTCGCGTTCGCCGGGATGTTCGATTACGAGGCCGACCCGCTCGAACTCACGACCTCGAATTCGATCGGCGAAACGGAGTTCGAGGGCGAGACACTGGTCGGCAAGCCCGCGGAGGGCCAGACGGGCGGAACGTACGCCCTCGAACGGGCCGAAGGCAATGACGCTGAGCGAGTGATCACCGAACAGCTCCTGCGGAGTCCGCACCGACGCGACGCCGTTGCACTCGCAGAAGAGTACGACGCCGATCGGGTGCGACTCGATGGCTACACGACCGACAGCTACGTCGCGGATCCGCTCGGGGCGTTCCGCTACCAGGGCCAGCAGTACGAACTGACGAAGCAGGGCGAAGACTGACCGCGACGGATCCGTGGGTTCAAACCGGAGGCCGCCCCAGTCTTGCCCGAATGACCGACGCCGCGTGGAAGGAGTTTTTCGCCTTCGACAGACCCTACGAGAACCAACGGGAGGCCATCGAGACGGCGGTCGAGGTCGGGGAGTCCCGCGGTTATCTCGCCATGGAGGGGCCCTGTGGCACCGGCAAGACAATGGCCTCGCTGACCGCGGCGGCGACGCTCATCGACGACGGAACCTTCGAGCGCGCGTTCGTCGTCACCCCGGTCAAACAGCAGCGCCTGCAGTTCATCGAGGATCTCCGGGCGCTCAACGCCGAACTGGACGAACCGATGAGATCTATCGCCCTCGTGGGCAAACGCGATCTCTGTCCCTACGGCCGGGAAGGGGTCTTTCCCGACGACGTGGGCGTCCACGAGCGCTGTGAGGATCTGCGGGAGACCACCGCCCGACTAGTCGAAAGTGACGGGAACGCCGACGAGTTCCCGGCGGCGGATGCCGCGGTCGGCGTCCAGACCGAGGACATCTGGTGGGACCCCCAGCGAGCCAGCGATCTCGTCAAACACGCCCGACCGGGTGGCGCGGGTCAACAGCAGATCGCAGGGGACACCCTCGAGACGGGCGGCGTCGCGAGCCCGTATTTCCGCAGTCAGCCGAGCGCTCCGGAGTCGATGACCGACGGTGACGACGAACCGCTGTACTGCCCGTTCGAGGCCGACTGGTACGCCCGCAACAAGGGATCGCCGTTCGACTTCTCCGCGGGCGAACAGCACGTCCTCACGGCCGAGGAGTACCTCCCGCAGGCGACCGAGCGGGGGATCTGTCCCCACCGCGCGATGAGCGTCCTGCTGGAGTCGGCCGATATCGTCGTCGGCAACTACAACCACCTCTTCGACCCCAAATCTCGGCCCCTGGTCGAGGCGATTCTCGACGAGGATACCTTCTTGATCGTCGACGAAGCCCATCGTCTCGAAGAGCGGGTCCGGGACTTGCTCTCGGACCGACTCGGCCGGTCGACGCTCACGCGGGCGCGCAACGACCTCAACACCATTCTCACGCAGGCCCGGGAGAGCAGCGGTAACGCGTCGCAACTGCGCGACGAACTGGCCAGTCACGACGTGCCGCTAGAGGGGGTCCAGCGGGCCCACGACTTCTACGACGACCTGCTCGCGTGGCTGGACGACCGGATCGCCCGCCACCTCGACGAGGAGGTCGGCTCGGGGTGGCGCGCCGGCGCGCCCGACAGCCTCCCAGACCGCGCGATGGAGATTCCGCTGCGCGACCCCGAAACCGTCGAGCAGGACGACATGACCGCGTGGGCCGAACGGCAGGGATACTCGGGAGATCTCTGGCGCTCGCTGTCGAAAATCGGGCTGGCCGTCGAGGAGGCCATCGACGCGGCCGGACTGACCCGGACGCCTGTCTGCACCGCCGTCGGTTCGCTGCTGGCTCGCTGGTGGGAGCGCGACCACGCCAGCTATCTCCGGGAGATCGAACTCGATCACGCGCCGAAAGACCCCCGATCGGTCGGCGAACCGTGGGAGGCCACTTACACGGCCGGACTGATCCTCTTCGAGTGTATGCCCGGCGAGGCCCTCCAGCAGATTTTCGACGGGTTGGGCGGCGGGATGCTGATGAGCGCGACGCTCGAGCCGCTTGACGTATTCACCGAGGTCTCCGGACTGGAGGCACTGCGGGAGTCGAACCGACCCGTCGTCGAACGGACCTACGATCTGCCCTTCCCCGCGGAGAACCGGGCGAGTCTGCTGGTCGATACGACACCTTTCACGGCCCGCAACCGCGGCGATCCGGGGGAGAACAGCGATCCGGAGACGTGGAACCGGACCCGCGACGAGTACGCCCACGTCCTGCGGACGCTTTCGCGTTCGCCGGGTAACGTCCTGATCGCGATGCCGAACTACCGGGAAGCGACGTGGGCGGGTTCGTATCTCGACGACGTGGTCGACAAGCCCGTCCTCGTCGACGAGAGCTCCTCAAACGAGGACACCGAGGCGCTGAAACAGGCGTTTTTCGCAGGAAGCGGGAAAGTCCTCGTGACGAGCACGCGCGGCACGCTCACGGAGGGGGTCGATTACGACGGCGAGAAACTGTCCACCTGCGCCGTGGTCGGCGTGCCGCTCGTGAATATCGGCTCGCCGCGCGTGCGAGCGGTCCAGCGCGCCTACGGCGACGCCTTCGGTACCGAGAACGCCTTCGAGTACGCGCTGACCGTGCCGGCGGTGCGGCGAGCGCGACAGACGCTGGGTCGTGTGATCCGCGGGGTCGAGGAGGTCGGCGTGCGGGCGCTGGTCGGCCGCCGGTACGTTCCGGACGCCCGCCACTCGGTCTACCCGTATCTCTCCCCCGGCGAGCAAGACGAGTTCGTTCGCCTCACGCCGGAGTTTCTGGATGGGAAAGTCGCGTCCTTTTGGGCGAGTCACCGACAGTGACGGCTCAATCGGCGGCCTCGCCCCGCCGAGTCGTCGAGATGCGTCGGTCGACGCCGTCGTAAATCCAGAGTAATCCGAGCCCGAAGCCGTAGGCCAGACTCGCGGGGATGGCGACGATGAACATCGTGAAGATGCCCGACGGCGAGAGCAGGCCGGCGGCGGCGAAAAATGCGAGCACGACTCCTCGCCAACTCTCGCGCATCCGCCGATAGGGGACGATGTTACCGTGATGGAACAGGATCATTGTGGTCGGGATCATCGTCAGGAAGCCGATCCCCACAGTCAGGTAGATGACCAGCCAGCCGAAACTGTTGATCCGGTAGGCGATGATCATGTTCGAGGAGATCACGTCCAGGGCGAGCACCGAGATGACCGTCGGGGCGATGTAGACGAAGCCGACGGCGCTGCCGCCGATCAGGGACACAAAGAGCGTGCCGCCCCAGACCAGCAGGACGTTGCGGTCGCCGTCGGTGCCGAACCGGTCCTCGATGGCCGGCCACGCGAAGTACAGCACGACCGGCAGAATCGAGACGACCGCCAGAAGCGTCGAGAACTTGATCATGAAGATCAACGCCTCGACCGGATGGAGGACGACGATCTCGACCTCCTGGAAGAGCTCGTCGGGGACGTTCCGGAAGAAGACGCTCTGTGCCCGGGAGATCCCGCCGTAGAACAGGAACGTGAAGCTGCCCGCCAGCACAGTCATGAAGACGGCGACGATCCAGATGGTCTTCGAGGTCAGCGAATCGAGGATGAAGGCGAGATCGTAGTAGTAGCCCCCGATGTCGTCCTCGTCGGTGTCGTCGTCGGTGAAGGCGTCGAGCATGCCCGTCGTCGTCGACGTGACGACGTTTTCCTCCTCGTCGAGGTCGAGCGATTGGCCCTCCTCGAAGCGGTCCATGATCACGCGGGCTTTCTCGGCGTCGTCGGCGTCGGCGGCCGATTGCGCGTATTCGAGCGCCTGCTCTTGGTCGAGACGAGCGAACTCCTCGAGCGGGAGCCGTCTGAGCGCGCCCGCGCTGGCGGCCCCGATGTCGACGGTCGCGGGCTCGCCGGGATCGGGTGTCGACTCCGCCGCCTCCGTTTCCGCTTGTTCGTCCTCGC
>JBLGCM010000002.1:0-19197 GCA_047617345.1 Natronomonas sp.
CGGCCGCTGCGAGGAGTGTGGCGGCCAGGGCACCGTCACCATCGACATGAACTTCCTCTCGGACGTGACCGTCCCCTGCGAGGAGTGCGGCGGCGCGCGGTACAACGACGAAACGCTGGAGGTGACCTTCAAGGACGAGACGATCGCGGACGTGCTCGATATGAGCGTCGACGAGGCTTACGACTTCTTCGAGAGCCACAGCCAACTGCGCCGGCGACTGAAACTGCTGAAGGACGTCGGTCTCGGATACATGCGGCTGGGCCAGCCCTCGACGACGCTCTCGGGCGGGGAGGCCCAGCGGGTGAAACTCGCCGAGGAACTCGGCAAGAAAGACACCGGCGAGACGCTGTACCTGCTTGACGAACCGACGACCGGCCTCCACCCCGAAGACGAGCGGAAACTGATCGACGTGCTCCACCGTCTGACCGACGAGGGCAACACCGTCGTGGTGATCGAACACGAACTCGACCTGGTGAAAAACGCCGACAACATCGTCGACCTGGGGCCGGAGGGCGGCGAGGCCGGCGGCCAGGTCGTCGCCAGCGGAACGCCGGAGGAAGTCGCCCGGACGGAGGACTCGTACACCGGGCAGTACCTGCGTGATCTGCTCCCCGACGTGGAGTTGGCGGGGCCGCGGTCGGACCGGGATCTGCCGGCCCCGGAGACCGGCGCGGTCGGTTCGGACGACGGCGATCAGACCGCCGCCGACGACGACTGATATCGCGGGGAACCGTAGCGTGTGGAAACTGTTTTGTTAGTCACGGACACCCACGGTAGCATGGAGAGAACACGGCCGTCTCGTCGGGAGTTTCTCGTCGTTGCATCTGGTAGTTGTACCGCGTTTGCTGGTTCTGAAACGCTCGACGCGAACCGCCCCGAGTACGGAACCGCGTACGGAGCAAGGTACAGTACCGATGAGTGACGAGACGCCGCGTCTGGCACTCGCTGTGTTCGAGCAGGGTGACCAGCAGTGGGACCACACCGACGCTGTCGAAGCGATCGACCGATACGCTATCGAGCGCGGCCCGATTGCCGAGCGTCCGGAGCGTGGGGAGTACGACGACGAACTGTTCCACGCGACTGATCAGCGAATCACGTGGCGGTGGGACGAAGCAGCCGGCGACTGGGTACACTTTGGCGGCACCGGGAGCGCCAGCGAGCGGGTTCCGGGAACGAGCAACTTCGAGACGGGACAGTTCGTTCACGCCCGCTCGGAGCGAACTCCGGTCTGGAACGTCGAAGCCCACGGCATCCGGGGTGACGGCGAGCGTGAAGTCGGCGGTGCTGTTCACGAACTCCTCGGCGAGGTGGCGGCGGCGGGCGGCGGAATCGTCTACTTCCCGCCGGGCCGGTATCGCTTCGAGCGGACGCCGCTGATCGGATGCCGTACAGTTATCGAAGGTGCCGGCCACTCGACCGTCTTCGAGGGCGTCCGCCCGGGCGGTGAGAAGGGGCGAGCACTGCTCTCGAACCGCGGCTTCGATCGGCCGGGATACGAGGGCGCGTCGAACTGGGCGATTCGTAACCTTCGAATTGATTCACCAGAGACCGACGGGATCATGCCCGCACACGCGGCAAACGTTCGGTTCGAGAATATCCACGGGGGTCGAATCTACTACCACCACCTCGATATCGTCTCCAGCAAACACGTCACGATCGATGGGTTTCGAGCGACAAAAGGCGGGATAGACGACGACTCTGACGCGTCAGTGCAGTTCGACAACCAGAACTCGGGAACCGAGGTCAACGGTATCTGGGACGGGAGGAGAGACATTGCCGCGGAAGCCGACGCGACCGCCGTGCGGAACTGCACGCTCACCGACTTCGAGATTCACCCCGACAACGGTCCGAGATACGGTGTGCATATCCACCGGGACGGGGCCGAGTCGATCACGATCACCGAGGGTCGAATCTCCGGGTGCCAGCATTCGGCGATCAGAGCGGATACGGGAGAGAAAGTGGCCGACTTGACAATTGACGGCGTCTCGTGTCTCGAAAATGTGCGCGGAGTCTCACTCGGTGAAATCGAAAGCGGTCGAACGGGACTGAAACTCAACAACGTCACAATCCGAACCACAGATGACGACCTCGCGGGCGGATCAGGACTGTACGCGGGCGGGTTCGATGGGGCAGAAATCTCGAACGTCTCGGTCGACGGCGCGTTCGTCGATTCGATTCACTTCGACGACATGGACGACCTCAAACTGAGCAACGTTACCGCTCGCGGGGGAGAAGAGAACGCCTTTTCGTTCGGGGACAACGTCGACGCGACACTCACAACTGCTCGTGCAACCGACTGTGAAACGGGAATTGAGGTACAGCCCACCAGCAGCCTCGCGTATGGCGGAGTGGCCTTCGAGAACGTCAGCGAAGAGATCGCCGTCAACGGCCAACTCCGAGAATGGCGCCGGTCCTGATGCCAGACCACCTCAGTCCTTCACAAAACGGCTCGGAAAGGACCCGGAACGGAAGGACGCGACTGCGACCGACAGCAGCACCGCCGAGCGGTCGTAGGGGCCACCGTCTTCGTTCGCGGCCAGTGTGGTGATTCCCACGCCGATTACGAGCGAGATGATCCCGTTCGCGAGGTCGTGTTTGAGACCTATACTCCGAGTTGGATCTGATATCCAAAATACCTGCCGCAGCTGTACGATTCCCCCGGAGAACGTTCTCAGCTGCTGATACGACAGCTTTCGTCTATCGTCTGGTTGCGGATTCCCCGCGGTTCGACTAGATTCTCTTTTCAGCCGCTGATAGGCGCGCAGAAAGTTATTTGAGGATCCCCACGTGCAGTTGATGTATGGTATCCCTGCCCGTCGACGTGTTGCTCGGGCTCTACCTCGGAACCCTCGTCGGTATCATCCCGGCGCTTGCGGTCTGGGGGGCCAGTTTCGGCGTTCGCTACCGGGAGGGATTATCGCTGTCGCGTGCGGGCGCAGTCGGACTCGGGCTCGCGGTCGCCGCGGGCAACGGTGCGGTGCTCTGGATCGTCGGCGAACCGGTCCTCGCCGACGCCAGCCCGCTCCGACTCGCACTCGCCGTCGCTCTCGCTGTCGCGTTCTCTCTGTACGCCCACAGCAAGGGCGATACAGCGGCTGCGGAGTTCCCGCGACGGCTCTCGATCACCGAGTTCGCCGGGCGGGGGATTTCGACCGACCGGGCTGAGTTGATCGACGGCGGTGCCGAAGTCCGGATCCGGGTCGTCGGCGCGGTGGCCGACGTGGACGGCTACCCCACACTGCCCGACCAGCTGCGTGCAGAGGTCGGCAACGCCGAGTTCGAGTTACCGGCCGATCTCCGCCTTTCAGAGCTGGAACGCCGGGTCGAAGACCGACTGGAAACGATCTACGACCTCGCAACCGCCGAGGTCGACATCGACGAGCGGGGGCGGGCACAGGTCGCCGCCGCCCCGCCGTTTTCCGGGCTCTCGAAACGCGTCGGCGGGGGCCGTCACGCCGTGTCGGTCTCCGGACTCGTTCCGACGGGCATCGCTCGCGGAGACGAAGTGACTGTCATCACACCCGGCGCGCAGGTCCGCGGAACGGTCATCAGCGCCCGGTCGTCCGGCCCGACGGCGGCGACAGAGGACGGCGACGACCCGGATATCGAGCCGCGATCCGACGAGAGCGTCGCCGAGGCGGAAGACGTCCCGCGGCAGGTCCGCACACCGACGACCGACGGCGGCGAGGGACAGATTACCGTCGCGGTCACGCGGACGGACGTACAGCCACTCCTGCGCGCTTCGGAGTCGAAAATTGTCGTCGAGTCGCGTGAACTCGACCGCGAGTACGAAGTCGTCTCGATGCTCCGGCGTGCGGGCCACCAGCTCCAGCGCATCGCTGTCCAGTCTGGTAGTCGGCTCGACGGCATGACGCTCGGTCGGGCGGCTCTCAGGGACGAACACGACGTTGCGGTGCTGGCGGTGCGCAAAGAGTACGGCTGGCTGATCGCACCGGACGGAGAGACGCGGCTCGAATCCGGAGACGAACTGTTCGCCGCGGGGACGCGGGAGAATCTGACAGCCTTCGAGTCGGGTGGTGCCTGATGGGGCTACGGGCTCACGACGCTGACGACAGTGGAGGTGGGCGGCGATGAGTGCCGCGCTGACGGCGGTCTCGACCGTCGAGAGCGCGGCTTCGATCACCACTCAGCTACTCGGGATTGCCGCGATGGCCGCACTGCCGGCGGCGGTCGCAGCATTCGTCTACCGGTCGGTCGCGGAAGAGCAGATCCCCGGCTGGCTCGCGGTCGCGGTCGGCGTCTCGGTCGCCGCGCTGTATCTCGGGACGGCTCCGGCGCTGGAGGTTCTGCTCGACGAGACCGATCCTGCACCGCTGGCGGCGGCCCTGTTCGACATCGGCGGCCTCGTGGGGGCCGTCGGCGGTGCGGCGCTGGGGCGGGCTGTCGGTGATCGGTTCGGCACCGAGGTGCTCGTCTGGTCGCCGACCCACGAGACCGACGAGGCGGTGAGCCAGCTCGCACGGACCGTCGGACGGGTGACGACGGTTTCGTTACCCGTGACCATCGAGGACGCCCCCGGATACGATCCCGTCGCCCGCCGGACGAAGGAGAACCTCGCCGGCGCGCAGTTCGTCTTCCCGCGCGGGCTGACTGTCGACGAACTCGAAAAGCGAATCGCCGAGCAGTTGCGCTCGGATTACGGAATCGGCGTCGCGGACATGCGCTTCGACCGGGACGGTACCCTCGCCTCTCTCGCGGTCGGGACCCGCGCGGCCGGCATCGGTGCGACGCTGCCGCCGGCGACGAACGCAGTTGCGGTCCGGGCCGATCCCGGCTTTTCGGCCAGCACCGGCGATATCGTCCAGGTCTGGGAACCCGACTCGATGCAGCGGGTCTGCACCGGCGAGTTGCGCGGCGTCGCCGACGACGTGGTCACGATTGCCATCGACGCGGCGGACACGCCGAAAGTCGACCCCTCGCGACGGTATCGACTCGTCACGCTGCCGGTCAACGACCGGCCCGACCGCGAGTTCGCCTCGCTGTTGCGAGCGGCCGAGGAGACGTTCAGCACCGCGACCGTCGAAGCGGGCAGCCCACTACACGGCCTGCCCGTCGGCGCGCTCGATCTGACGGTCACCGCCATTCGGCCCGACGACGGCGATCCCGTTCCCTTCCCGGACCGGACGTACCGCCTCGCTCCCGGCGATCTCCTCTTCGTGATCGCCACGCCGGGGGACCTCCGACGACTCGAAGACGGCGTGACGGCGCTCGACCCCTCGGTCGCGAGCACGCAGAGACTGTCGGTCGATGAGACTCCCCCAGCGGAGGGGATTCAGACCGGCGAACCGACCGCGACAGCCCGAGAGGAACCGACCGGCGAAGACGGGTTGCCCGCGGGCAGCGGTCCGGCTGAGACTCCTGCTCCATCGACAGAGTCTGAGGGCGACGACGGCGAGGCGATCAGCGGGAAAGCCGGCTCGGACTCGTTCAAAGAGATCAAGGCTAACTTCGAGGAGAGCGATCCGTCAACCGAATCGAGCGAGCCAGCAGACGACACGGCCGAGGCCGGGGCGACAGAGACGACGGATACCGCCTCATTCGACGAACTCAAATCCGAGTTCGAGTCCGGCGAGGCCGACTGGGACGAGACCGAACCCGGCCGGGAGTCGGCTCGCGATGCCGACCAGTCGGCTGATCAGCAACCGTCCGGCGAAGCGTCTGAAGCGGCACACTCAGACGACGAACTGCCCGAGTCGGACGACATCGAGATTGCATTCGCCGATGAAGAGGACAGGGCGGACGAAGCTGATAGCGACGACGAACTGGTCAGTTTGGACGAGGCCGACATCAGCTTCGACGACGAGACCGACGACGCTGGAGACGGCGAACTCGGCGGGATCGATATCGACGATGATCTACAGGGAGATGCCGACGACGCGGTCTCTGATGACATTGGCGACCTCGACTTCGAGGACGACGAGGACGAAGACGTTTCGGAACTGGATCTCGCCGAAGAGGACGGGTTGTTCTCGGATGTCGACGACGGCGATGCAGTCGAGGATGACGAAGAGTCCGGCGGAGACGACACTGCAGACCAAGCGGCGGACGACGGGGATGATGACGACAGCGAGGGCGGCGGAACCTCCTTCTCCGAGTTGAAAGAGGAGTTCGAATCCGGGGACGCGGACTGGGAGGACGACGTGTCGGACAGTCCGGGCGGGGACATGCGCCTCGACGAGTAATTCTCTTTGCGCTGGGCGCGCTTTGCTCAGGTATGCGCTGGAAACTGTTCGCGACGCTTTCGGAGACTGTCGGTGACAACGTGCTCGAGATCGCCGTCGATGCCGAGGAACCGACACTCCGCGACGCGGTCGACGCGCTGTTGGCAGCACATCCGGAACTCGAACCGCAGGTCCTCGACGACGAGGGGGCGCTGCAGGATCATCTCCGGGTGCTCTGCGACGGCGAAGATCCGTTTCACTCGGCAGCGGGCTGGGAGACTGATTGCTCCGATGTCGACGAACTGGCGATGTTCCCGCCGGTGACTGGCGGATGAAAAGGCAACTCAGTAGACGGCGTCGATGATCTCTTCTGAGAGATTCTCGAACTGCTCGAGGTAGGAGCGACGCTCCGCCCGGAGCGATTCGAGTTCGCCCTCGAAGTCCTCGTAGTGAGTCGGCGGATAGAACGGTTCGACATCGATACCGGGAACCTCCTCGGGCACCTCGAAGCCGAAGGTGTCGTCGTCGCGCCACTCGATCTCGTTGCGGGCGGCACCGACGAGGATGTTCACTGACTCGCGGACGCCGATATCCGCTTTACTCGGGCCGACGTAGCCCGTGTTGATGACGAAACACTCCACGTCGTTTTCGGCAATGAGTGTACGGAACCGATTGCCTTCCTCGCCTTCCGGACCGATGATGAAGGGGTTAGTGCCGACGACGCGAATGGACTCACCGGCCGCATCGGGGTCGCCCGCGCTGGTCTGGATCGACTCGCCGAGCATAAAGGCAACGGCGGCCTGTCGGTTGTCAAGTCGTGCGACCGGTGGCATGACCGGATTGCGCGTGATGAAGAAGATCTGATCGACGCCTTCGGTCATATCGATGTCTTCCGAGGCCGAGGAGAGATCCTCCCGTCGGATCACTGCCCGCCCGTTGGCAGTCAGCTCCGTGTTGTCGAAATCGACGGTGCCGTCCCCGTCGACCCAGACGTTCTCGAAGACCGCTTCCCCGTCGGTCGCGGCCTCGTACAGCGCGGGCTGTTCGTCCTCGTCGAGGCCGTCGGTCTTGATATACAGCCCGTTGCCCTCGCTGCCGGTGACCTGTCCGTCCGGCAGGAACGCACACACATCGTCCTGCAGCATCTCTGTCCCCTCCGGCTCGTCGAGCCAACAGCCGTGGCCGGTCAGCGTCGATTTTCCGGTCGCGCTCAGGCCGAGAAAGGCCTGCCCGACCGTCGTGAGTTCGCCGTCGCGCTCGATGGTGACGCGCTTGCTCCCGGCGTGAATACCGAGTCCCCCCTGTTCTTTCGCCCGGTGCATGAACAGTCGCAGGAACGACTTTTTGGCCTCGCCCGTGTAGTCGCTTCCCAGGACGAAGGTTAGCCCCTCCTCGGGCAGCACACGGATCCGGCGCTGGTTGTCGTCGTCTTCGTCCCATTCCGGGAGCTGAAGCGTCTGGAGATCCGGCTCGCCCGTCGCGGGTTCGAGTAGCTTCCCCCATGCCAGCGCGATGCGCGAGTACTCCTTGGGCACGAACAGCCGGCAGGTAAAGGCCGTCTCGGCGTGTCTGCCGACCTGCCGGTCGAGACAGACCAGCTCACGGTCCTCGGTGGAGTCGAGAGCGGTCGTAATCGCTGTCCAGTCGTCGTCGGAAAATTCGTCGTCGATCAGGTTTTTCGTCTGATCCGCACTCCGGGATTTCTGCTTGCTCACGTAGTTGGGACTCCCGTATTCGGTCGTTTGCTCGTCGTGGCTCGCGAACTCCCGCAACTGCTCGAATGTCGGGTTGTACACAACGTTGTCGGCGATCTCGGGATCCGGGAACTCCTCCTGGAGACGGGATCGCTCCACCCTTTGACTCATGTAGTTCATACGTCGGTTGCCCGGGGCATAAAGTATTGGAAATCGCTACAACTTGCGATACTGTAACAAATGAGAGAGACACTCTCAAACTCTGCAGCCCAATTATACACGTAGGAATTAATATATAACGAAGTTTACTCGGCATTTTACGCTTAATCGTCCCAGTACACCATGTATTATTGAATTTATATCCAGAATTCTTCGCGTTCTACGTTCCGGACCACGCGAACAGGCTGCACATAAATCGATGTTGATACTATAAAATATCGTGTCATTGAGTCGGTTTCGAGTTGGGTACGGACGAGAGGCCGCCGTCTTAACGGGCCT
Source organism: Natronomonas sp. (assembly GCA_047617345.1). GTDB lineage: Archaea > Halobacteriota > Halobacteria > Halobacteriales > Haloarculaceae > Halovenus. Next base: position 8,375 of record JBLGCM010000002.1, read on the forward strand.
GTTTTCGAGGCCGTCACGCGGGGCCTACGAACTAGTTGAGAAATCATAACATGGCACAACTTCTTTGTGACTCTTCGGCGTTTGTTATCGTGGTATGCCAGTCACTGACGACGACGAACTCCGTTCCATCCTCGAATACGACCGCGTGGCCGTTGTCGGCTGTTCGAGTACACCCGGCAAGGACGCCCACGACATTCCGAGCTACCTCGACCGACAGGGATACGATATCGTCCCGGTCAACCCATACGCCGAGGAAATCCTCGGCAAGGAGGTCTACGACTCACTCGCGGATGTTCCGGGCGAAATCGACATCGTCGAAGTGTTCCGCCCGAGCGAGGAGGTGGGAGGTATCGTCGACAGCGCGCTCGACCGGGAGGACGTCGAGGTCATCTGGCTCCAACTGGGCATCCACGACGACGAGGCGGTCGAACGCGCCGAGACCGCCGGTAAGCGGGTCGTCCAGGACCGCTGTATGAAGCCCGAACACCAGCGGTTGATGTCTTAGAACTCCTCGACGGACGGGCGCAAATCGAGTTCGAGCGTCCACGTAGTTTCGTCCTGTTCGACGAGATGCCAGTACGACTCGGCGATTTCGTCGGGGTCGAGTAGCGACCCTTCGTCGCGGTTCGGGTCTCGCCGACGGAGCGGCGGCGTGTCGATCTGTCCGTCGAGGACGACGTGAGCGACGTGAATTCCCTCCGGGCCGAGTTCCCGCGCCATCGACTCGGCCATCCCGCGGACGGCGAACTTCGCGGCGCTGAAGCCGATTGCCCCGTCCCGTCCCCGAACTGCCGAGGTCGCGCCGGTGAAGATGATAGTTCCGCCGTTGCCCATGTCCTCGATTGCTTGCTGAGAGCACAACAACGCGCCTCGTGCGGAGACGCGCCACGCCTGCTCGAACTCCGCCGGGGAGATATCTCGCGCGCCTTTCCAGGCCGCGCCGCTTGCGTGATTGACGAGGATATCGACCGGTCCGAAGGCCTCTCGGACTTCCCCGAATGCCTCCTCGACGCGCTGTTCGTCGGTAATGTCGGTCGGAACGGCGAGCGCCTGTTCACCGAGTTCCTCGGCGAGTTCGCCGAGGTATCCCGTCGAGCGGGCGAACAGCCCCACCTGACAGCCCTCGTCGATGAATTTCCGCGCGAGCGATTCTCCGAGGCCGGGGCCGACGCCGGCGATGACCGCTGTCCGTGTCATGGAATCAGCTCGGGTCGCCGTGAGTATAACTTTCGGGGCGACCCCGGATACTTTCTTCGCGGGCGCCGAACCCCTCGATATGAACGTGCGACCTGTGCCGTCTCTCGGTCACACTCACATCGCCGCTTCGCCCCCTCCCCGGAGGATAACCGACGCCGAGGGTCGTCTCATCGATCTCCGGCGATACGGAGATGGACCGGTCGACTCCGAACGCGAGCGACTCGTCGAGATGTACCTCGATTTCGATCCCTCACAGCGGTCGCTCGGTCTCCCGCCGATCAGAGAGCGCCGGATCCGGGAATGGCTCGACGTGCTACTGGACGGAGACAACGTCCTCGCGTGGGACCGTGACAAAGTCATTGGGCAGGCGGTGCTCGTCGACTCGGGCGAACAGGAGTGTGAACTGGCCATCTTTCTCCATCAGGACTACCACGGCGCCGGTATCGGAACCCAGCTCACCGAAACACTCCTCAGCTACGGCAAGACACGCGGGATTCGCCGCGTCTGGCTGGTTGTCGAGCGGAGTAACAGCCCCGCGGTGGCGCTCTACCACGATGTCGGCTTCACGTTGGCCCGGTCGCTCGGCCACGACGTGGAGATGGAGATTTTCCTCTGATCCACGATACGATCTGTTCAATCGAGGGGCTCGTCCACCGCGCCGTGCTCGCGCTTCCGTTGCTCGTCGGCGACTATCGACCAACAGTTCGGATCTCTGGCCCTCAGACGAGCGTCCACGCGAACCCGACGGCGAGCAGACACAGACAGAACGTCCCGACGGCGTAGGCGGCCGCCCGCAGTCGACTCCCCGTCTCCCACAGCCGGACGGTCTCGACAGAAAAGGACGAATACGTGGTAAACGAGCCACAGAGACCGACGCCGACGAACAGCACGACCGCAGTCGAAGCCGCCGCGAAGGTTACGAGGCCGAGCGCGAACGAACCGAGGACGTTGACCGCGAGCGTCCCGAACGGAAGCCGCTCGCTCGGGACGAACTCGCCGACGAGATACCGAAAAATAGCACCGACTGCCCCACCGGCCCCGACGAGTTGGGCCGGCGGAACCTCCATCACCTCTCACCTCCCGCGAGCAGTGCGACTTCCCGGCCGACGAGGACGCCGAGAAATCCCAGCGCGTAACTGCCCGCCACGTAGCCCGCACCGATCAGCGGCTCGGCGAGCACCGCATCGACGACGAAGGTGCTGTAGGTCGTAAACGAGGAGAGCAGTCCGGTCGCGAGGACGCGTCGGCCCGACGCCGAGAGCCCGCCGGAAAACCGGCTCTCGTAGAAGATGAATCCCAGCGCGGCCGATCCGAGAATATTGATCAGCGCCGTCGCGACGAGCGTCGCTGGAACGAGCAGTTCGACGAGATACCGGAGGTTCGCGCCGGCGAATCCGCCGATGCCGACGAGGGTGATCGCTTCGAGGCGCCTAGGCTGTAATCCTGTCATCGCTGTGTTCTCAGCCCCCGTCTGCTTGGAGTCGGGGGTTGCTCACTCTGTTGATTCGCCGACAAGCGGTTCGGGTGCGCGATAGACGATCTCCATCGGCAGCCCCTGGTTGTCCGTCGGTGGCTCCGCGGGGAGCGAGCGAAGCGGCGCACTCGCCGGCCGAGCGGTGTACGCGAGCACGACCGCATCGATGACGTCGTCGATGGCGACATTTGCTCCCCCAGTGGCTTCGGCGACGGCCTGCACGACTGGCGGCGCGTCGGCGTCGTGACTGGCGAGAACCCGCATCCGCTCGGCGTAGCCGCCGGCCTTTCGCTTCGAGTACTGGAGCGGTTCGCCCGCCAGTGCACGGAAACAGATCTCCGAATGTGACTCCCGGAATGCGGTTCGGGCCTCGGGGACGTTCCGTAACAGGTCGTCGACGGCGGCGATTTTGTCGCTGATCGCGAAGGCGGCTTTCGAGAGTTTGCTCCCGGTCTTGCGTTCGTTCACTCGCTTCGCGGCCGGATAGCGCCGCTTGCGCGTGGCCTCTCTGGCCGGCGGCGTCAGGACAGTCGATTGCAACGGACCGAGCACTGATCGGGCCAGTTCGTCACAGCGGCGGCTTTCGGCGCCGCTTTCGATCAGTCCGATGGGGATGTTGACCAGAATCCGCGGCTCGCGTTCCTCGTACTGTTGCCAGAGTTCGCCGATTTCACTGAACACTTCGGTGTGGTCGTAGCCCTCACCGTCGAACGCGACCGCGAGCCAGCTCTCGCCGCTCCAGTCGACGCCGACGAACGTCGCTGCCATACTGTGAATTTCGCGCCGTCTGGTAAAAAATCTCGGCTCCGGCGACTCACATCGCGGGCAGCGGTGGGTAATATTGATTGGGCAGGCGAGCAACGTTGAGGTATGAGCGACGACAAGACTATCTTCGAGCAGATCATCGCCGGCGAGATTCCCAGCTACACCGTCTACGAGGACGAGACCACCTACGCCTTCCTCGACGCGAATCCGCTCGCGCCGGGGCACACCCTCGTCATTCCCAAACACCCATACGAACGGCTCAACGACATGCCCGCCGACGAGGCCGGCGAGGTTTTCGGCGTCATCAGCGAGATCGCCCCCGCCGTCGAGGCCGCCGTCGGCGCGGACGCGAGCACCGTCGCCGTCAACAACGGCGAGGAGGCAGGCCAGGAAGTGCCGCACGTCCACTGGCACATCATCCCGCGATTCGCCGACGACAACGTCGGTCCCATTCATCGACTGTTCGACGGGGCGGACCTGGACGACGACGAAATGGAAGAGATCGCAGCCACCATCCGATCCAACCAGTAAACCGAAGCGTCGTTCTGGCAGATACATGGGTTTATATGCAGGTGGGCGCCAGAAACAGGTATGTCGACGCGAATTGTCGCGTTCGTCGGTGCGACGGGTGGTGCAGGGACGACGCGGTTGACAGTCGAGTCCGCCGCGCTGCTGGCAGCGACGGGGCAGTCGGTCGCGGTCTTCGACGCGGCCGTCCAGACGCAGGGACTCGCGGCCTATACCGAGCAGCGGATCGACACCGATCTCACCGCGCTGTTGACCGAAGCGGCGGAGCTCGACGCGGCGCTGTACGGGATGGATCTCGGTCTCCCGGGTGTCGTCAACCTCTGTCCGGCGTGGGCGCCGTTCGAGCGGCTGGCTCGGGCGAAGACGGCAGGGGCCGCAAACCGCTTCGAGCAACAGCTCGCCGCGGCGGCTCTCTCTCACGATACGGTCCTGATCGATACACCGCCAATCGGCGGAAACCAGGCGATCGCCGCCGTCAACGCGGCCGACCGGATCGGTGTCGTCGCCCCCGACAGTCCGCGCGGCCGCGACGGCGTTGCGCTCACCCGCGAGCGGCTGACCGACATCGGCGTGGGAGACGATCTCGTCATCGCGAACCGCTCGGCCGCGGAGCGACTCGATGCCGACGTTCGGGTGCCGGAAATCGAAGCGACCGATCCCACTCGTGCACCGAGTTGCGTTCCGGCCGACGAGCGGTTCACGCCCGCCGTCCTCGCCGTTGTCGAGCAGCTGGTCGGCGTGGATCTCGACATCGAACTCCCCGACTCCGGTCGGCTCTCGGGATTGCTTCAGTGAAAGCTCTCGCGCGCTCGTCGGCTGGACCCTGCGACGCTACTCTTTCTCTTTGAGATCTTCGAGTTCGGACTCGATCTCTTCGTCAGAAACGTCAGACTCGATATCGGTCTCTGTCTCGGTCCCCTCGGTATCGGCGTTGTCCGCCGTGTCGGCGTCGGCTGCTTCGGCCTCGCCAAGCTCCGATTTGAGCGTTTCGAGTTCGCGGTCGACAGCGCCGTCGGTCGCCAACTGGTCCAGTTCGCGGTCCAGATCGCTCTTGTCCGAGAGCTTGTTTTCGAGCGCGCCCGTCTCGCGGAGTTCGTCGAGTGCCGCGGCGCGGGCCTCCATGTCCTCGGTCCGCTGCTGTGCACGCTCGATTGTTCGGGAGACGTCGTCCATCTCGTTGCCTGCTCCCGTCATCGCCTCGTTGACCTTGGCGCTGGCTTCGGCGGCCTCGTAGCGCGCTTTCATCGTCTCCTTTTTCGTTCGGAACTCCTCGATCTGGCGCTGTAACTCGTCTTTCTGCTGGATGAGGCCGTCCTGTTTCTGTTCGAGATCGTCGACCTGACGCTCGAGATCGTCGATCTGGCGCATCTTCTGTTTTTTCTTTTCCAGGGCTTTGCGAGCGAGGTCGTCGCGGTCCTGCTCGACGGCCTCCCGAGCCTGCTCGTTGTGTTTCTCGACGTTCTCTTCGAGCCGTCGTTTCTGGATCTCCAGGCGCTTTTTCTGCGTTGTCAGGTCTGCGATTCCCTGCTTGACGCTCTGGAGTTCGTCCTGTAGTTGCTCGTAGGAGTAATCGAGCTGCTGGCCGGGGTCCTCGGCTCGGTCGAGCAACGAATTGAGTTTCGACCTGATGACCTGTGACGTGCGCGAGAGGATTCCCATGCCGAGACCCACGGTCCGGCCAAACTTAAAATTCTTACATCTGTTTATCACTCAGTATGAGTGACCCAAACCGGTTGCCGGGCGAGCGGGACGTCCGAACGACACTCGACGGCGACGGCAGCGATTGCATCGTCATCGCTTGCCCGCCGCATCCGCAGTTCGGCGGCGACAGACACGACAGCCGTCTTCGGGCCGTTAGCGACGCGCTCGTCGAGCAAGATACCGACTGCCTCCGGATCGACTACGGTTCGTGGGACGAGGGAACGGGTGAACGAACCGACGCGCTGACCGCCATCGACTGGGCCTCTGACCGGTACGACGCCGTCGGATTGTTCGGCTACAGTTTCGGCGGCGCGGTCGCGCTGTCGGCCGCAATCGAGGCCGGATCGCTGGGGGCCGTCTCGGCGCTTGCCCCGGCCGCGGGCAGCGTGGCGGGGTTCGATCCCGACTGTCTCGACGCAATCGACGGTCCGGCGCAGGTCGTCTACGGCGAGCGCGACGACACCGCCGACTGGCAGTCCGTTGTCGAGCGGGCCGAGCAGTTGGACTGGGTTGTCGAGTCGATACCCGCCGATCACTTCTTTGTCGGCCAACAGAGTCGAGTGGGCGACCTCGCCGGAGGATTTCTGGCCGAGGCCCTTGGCTGAACGGGCGCGGAGCGCTGGTCCGACTCTACCGCGAGTGCACCGCGCTCGCGGCCTTTTTGGCCGGATTTTTGCTGGGAACGGTCCGCGCCACGGGCGCGAACTCGACCAGCAAAACGGTGGTCCGAAAGGAATTTCCCCCTCCCAAGCACACGGTCAGTATGCCGGAATCAGAGACGGAGTACGACCCGACGCTGGGTCGGAAGTTCATTTTCGTCACGGGCGGGGTGATGTCCGGGCTTGGCAAGGGTATCACCGCCGCGAGTACAGGCCGACTCCTCACTAACGCCGGATTCGACGTGACGGCGGTCAAAATCGACCCCTATCTCAACGTCGACGCCGGAACGATGAACCCCTTCGAGCACGGGGAGGTCTACGTCCTCAAAGACGGCGGGGAAGTCGACCTTGACCTCGGAAACTACGAACGGTTCCTGGATATCGACATGACCTTCGATCACAACGTCACCACCGGGAAGGTCTACCAGAACGTCATCGAAAAAGAACGCGCTGGCGATTACCTCGGCAAAACCGTCCAGATCATCCCGCACATCACCGACGACATCAAACGCCGCGTTCGGGAGGCCGCCGCCGGAAGCGACGTGTGTCTCGTCGAAGTGGGCGGCACCGTCGGCGACATCGAGGGGATGCCGTATCTCGAGGCCCTGCGGCAGTTCGCCCACGAGGAAGACGAGGAAGATATCCTGTTCGCGCACGTCACACTCGTCCCGTACTCCCAGAGCGGCGAGCAGAAGACCAAACCGACCCAGCACAGCGTCAAGGAACTGCGCTCGATTGGACTGCAGCCCGATATTCTGGTCGGCCGCTGTGAAGACAAACTCCACGCCGATGTCAAAGAGAAGATCGCGCTGTTCTGTGACGTATCGACCGACGCCGTCTTCTCCAATCCCGATGTCGAAGATATCTATCACGTCCCGCTGATGGTCGAAGACGAAGGGCTCGACGAGTACGTGATGGAGCATCTCGAACTCGGCGACGAAGCCCTGCCCCGAGAACAGCGCGACAGGGAATGGCGCGATCTGGTCACTCGTGACAAAGAAGGGACCGTCGAAATCGCTCTCGTCGGCAAATACGGCCTCGAAGACGCGTACATCTCGGTCCACGAGGCGCTCAAACACGCCGGCTTACAAAAGCGTGTCAACGTCGAGCGGCGGTGGATCCACTCCGAAAATCTGTCCGACGGTCACGACGGACAACTGGACGACGTCGACGGGATTGTCGTTCCCGGTGGATTCGGCTCTCGCGGAACGGAGGGCAAGATCAACGCGATCCAGTATGCCCGCGAGAACGACGTTCCCTTCCTCGGCCTCTGTCTGGGCTTTCAGATGGCCGTCGTCGAGTACGCCCGGAACATCCTCGGACTGGAGGGCGCCCACTCCGCAGAACTGGAAGAAGAGACACCACACCCGGTGATCGATATCCTGCCCGAACAGGAAGATCTGGAGGACATGGGCGGGACGATGCGGCTGGGCACCTACGACACCGAAATCGAATCCGGGACGCTCGCTCACGACCTCTACGAGGGGACGGCGTGTACGGAACGGCACCGCCACCGCTACGAGGTCAACCCCGAGTATATCGGCGATCTCGAAGACGCAGGACTTGTGTTCTCCGGGACCGCAGACAGACGTATGGAAATTCTCGAACTGCCCGAACATCCGTACTTCTTCGGGACGCAGTTCCATCCCGAGTTCCGCTCGCGGCCGACCCGCGCTAGCCCGCCCTTTGTCGGCTTTCTCGACGCCGTCTGCGCGCTCGACGGAGGTGAGCACTGATGGTCGACGTCGATTCGTTCATCGAGGAGAAACTCGACGAAATAGCCGCCGAGATCGGTGACGCGAACGCAATCATCGCCCTCTCCGGCGGCGTCGACTCCTCGACTGCGGCCGCGCTCGCCTACGAGGCCGTCGGCGACCAACTCACGCCCGTCTACGTCGACACCGGTCTGATGCGGAAAGGCGAGACCGAGGAGATCCGCGAGACGTTCGATTACATGGACTCGCTGCGGATCGTCGACGCACAGGAGCGGTTCCTCGATGCCCTCGAAGGAACGACCGATCCCGAGGAGAAACGCCACATCATCGGCGAGCAGTTCATCCGCGAGTTCGAGACTGTCGCCGGCGAGGTCGAGGCCGACTATCTCGTGCAGGGGACGATCTATCCCGACCGGATCGAGAGCGAGGGGACGATCAAATCGCATCACAACGTCGGCGGCCTCCCCGAGCGTATCGACTTCGAGGGGATCGTCGAACCGATGCGCGATCTCTACAAAGACGAGGTCCGGGAGGTCGCCCGCGAACTCGACCTCGAGGAGATCATCTCCGAGCGGATGCCGTTCCCCGGCCCGGGACTCGCGGTGCGGATCATCGGCGAGATCACCGCGGAGAAACTGGAAGTCGCCCGCGAGGCCAACCACGTCGTCGAGGAGGAACTGGCGGAATACGACCCGTGGCAGGCGCTGGCGGCAGTGATCGGCAAGGCGACCGGCGTCAAGGGCGACAACCGCGTCCACGGTTGGGTCGTGGCTGTCCGGTCGGTCGAATCCCGCGACGGGATGACTGCCCGCGCCCAGGCGATCGACTGGGAGACGCTGCAGCGGATCCAGTCACGGATCACCGGCGAAAACGAGAACGTCTCGCGGGTCGTCTACGACGTGACCCACAAACCGCCGGCGACGATCGAGTACGAATAAGATGAGTGTTATCGTTGTGGGCGAAGATCCGTACGGGATTGCCGATGCAATCGATGCGGAGGGGTTCGAGGTGTCGCGGGCAGAGATCGGCAACCGCCCGGCGCTGGAAGACGCGGGGATCGTCGACGCGACGGCCTACGTCCTCACGGAAGTCCGGCAGGCAACGTCGATTTCGGTTGCGAAAGATCTCAATCCCGACGTGAAAGTCGTCGTCTACGCCGACGGCTCGGTCCCCGATTTCGCGCGCGGACAGGCGGATCTCATCCTCGATCCGAACCTGTTCGATCCGGCCGATGTCGCTGCCGAGTTATGAGTCGGTGACGACGCTCACGGCGACGCCTTCACCCACGGGCAACAGCGCCGTTTCGAGTCTGTCGTGCTCGCGGACGTAATCGAGGTACTCGGCGATACCGCGACTCGCTTCTGTGGCCGTCTGTACTTCGTGGCCGTTCAGCAGCGCGAGCACGTCGTCGCGGTCGATGACACCCGCAGTGACGGCGTTGTCTGCCAGTACGAGACTACCGCGCCGGAGTTTCGCCTCGACGGCCTCCAGCGCCTCCCGGTACCGCTGTTTCTCGTTGTCGATCAGCACGATGTCGAACGGACCGTCGTAGCGCCCGATAAGTTCGATAGCGTCGCCGTGTTCGAAACGGGCGCGGTCGGCGATACCCGCCTGCTCGAAGTACCCCCGGGCTTGATCGAGTTCGTCGGCGTCGATCTCGGTGAGGACGATTTCGCCCTCGCCCATCCCGCGGGCGAACCAATAGGCCGAGTAGCCGAATCCGGAGCCGAACTCGAATATCCGGTCGGCGTCGGTCGTCCGGGCGAGAACAGAGAGCCACGCGCCGACTTCGGGGCCGACCGTCGGGAAGTTTTGCTCGTCGGCACGGCGCTCCATCGCTTCGATGATTTCGTCGGGTTCGGGACCGATCAATCCCGCGAGGTCCGTGACACCTGCGGGAACAACCTCCGCGGTCATTCTGGCGACCACTCGCAGATCGCGTCGGTCGCCGGCCCTTCTTTCTCGATGTACGCCGAGAGACAGCCGCAGTCACAGAGATACGCTGGTGAGCCGCAGGTGTCGGTGCAGTCTCGAACACGGATCGGGTCGTGCTCGAAGCTCGCACGGCCACGGTACGCGCACGCTTCGTCTCCCGCTGGCGTGGTGATCGTCGTCGACATACGATGCGTTCGGCCTCCTGCGTCGAGAGCGTTACGCCCGATGGAGCTCACGCCGTCACTTCGGCGTAACAGTTTCCGCTGGAGACGTACTGGTCGGCGATGGTCAGGCCGGCCTCGCGCAGATCCGCCGCGAACTCCTCGGGGGCGTAGATGTGATAGAACCGGCCGAGCGTCTCGCCGCCGGGAAGGGTCCAGTCGACGGTCGTATCGAAGCCGGTCGGCTCCTCGCCGTCGTAGGCATCGAACCGGTCGTGGGCCGTGCTCCACGCGCTGACGAGTGCGTGTCCGTCGTCGTCGATGGTTCGGCCGAGTTCCCGCAGACTCGCCACGCGCTGCCCTCGGTCGGGCAAGTGATGCAACGTTGCGACGTAGACAGCAACATCGACGCTTCCCGTCTGAAACGGGAGGGCTGCACCGCTGCCCTGGATGAGTTCGGCCGCCCACCCATCTTCGACCATTCGCTCCCTTGCGGTCCCGAGCAGTTCTCGGCTGATATCGAAGCCGACGGCGCGTTCGGCGCAGTCGGCCAACAGGGCTGTATGCCGGCCGTTGCCACAGCCGATATCGAGCGCCCGCTCGACACCCGAGACGTCTGTGAGAAAGTCCTCGACCTCGGGCCAGGGGTACGCGCGCGTCTCGGCGAAGTGGTCGGCAATCTCGTCGT
>JBLGCM010000003.1:0-15129 GCA_047617345.1 Natronomonas sp.
CTCGTATCTGGCCCACCGGACCTTCGATTCGATACATAGGGACTGACCTCGCCCCCACAGATGTTTATGTTACTCCCGCATCACATAGCCTATGTCGCCGACGATCGAGCGCATCGAGGTGAGTGAGTTCAGCTACGAACTGTCCGACGTGGGCACCCCACCGGGCGGGTTCGACATCATCTACGATCCGGGGACCACGACGGAACGAAAACTGTTCGCAGTCCGGATCGAGGTGAGCGACGGATACGTCGGCGAGTACGTCGGGAGCAACTCGCCGGGCGCGGCGCAGATCAACACGTTCGCCGACTACCTCGTCGGCAAGAATCCACTCCGGCGAGAAGCGCACTGGTCTGAAATAAAGCGCGCGCTCCGGAAGTACGACCGGATGGGGATCGGTCCGATCGACATCGCGCTGTGGGACTACGCCGGCAAGAAGTACGACGCACCCATCCACGAACTGCTCGGCACCTATCGCGAACGACTACCGACGTACGCCTCGACCTACCAGGGTGACCGGAGCGGCGGCCTCGACTCGCCGGCCGCCTTCGCGGACTTCGCCGAGGAGTGTCTCAAAATGGGGTACGGCGGCTTCAAGATTCACGGCTGGGACGGCGACTGGCGCGACCCGGACCTGCTGGCGGAGACCGTGCGTGCCGTCGGTGAACGGGTCGGCGACGAGATGGACCTGATGGTTGACCCCGCCTGCGACCTCGATACGTGGGCGGAGGCCCGACAGGTCGGCCGGGCCTGCGACGAGTACGGCTACTTCTGGTACGAGGACCCGTACCGTGACGGCGGTATCTCACAGCACGGCCACCGGAAACTCCGCCAAGCGCTCGATACCCCCATTCTCCAGACCGAACACGTCCGCGGGCTCGAGCCACACACGGACTTCGTCGCGTCGGAGGCCACGGATTTTGTCCGTGCAGACCCGGAGTACGACGCAGGGATCACCGGTGCGATGAAGATCGCGAGCGCGGCGGAAGGGTTCGGGTTGGACGTGGAGTTCCACGCCCCCGGTCCCGCACAGCGGCACTGCATCGCCGCGACGCGAAACGCGAACTACTACGAGATGGCGCTGGTCCACCCCCGCGCGCCGAACACGACCCCCCCGGTGTACACCGGGGGGTACCGAGACGAACTCGACGCAATCGACGACGACGGAACCGTCCCCGTCCCGTCCGGTTCGGGATTGGGCGTCGACTACGACTGGGAGTACATCGAAGCTAACCGGACGGGTGGTCGGGAGTACTGCTGACCTCGCGTCCCGGACAGCGCGGAGAGATCGGCCTACGCGAGCCCGAAAGTTAATTGCGAGAGCGCCGGAAGTCCCGACATGTCGCTCGACAGAGTTCTCTTGGCGGTTGAGTCGGCGGACAGGGATCACCTCGAGACGCTCGTGGAAGCGACCATCGACGTCGTCGACGCCCACGATGCGACCGTGTACCTGCTGTATCTCTTCCTCGAGTCGGAGTACGACGACCTGCTGGAACAGACGAACCTCGAAGCGGTGAGCGGCGGGCGGTCGCCGGACGAACTCGCTGCGCGACACGAGAGCGTCCGGACGCCGGCATCGATGCTGGAGAGCCACGATGTCGACTACGAGATCCGCGGCGTCGTCGGGGGAAACTCGGCGTCACAGGTCGTCAAACGCGTCGAGGAACTGAACGCGAATATGGTGGTCGTCGGTGGCAGCGAGCGATCGCCCACCGGCAAGGCGATGTTCGGTGACCACGCACAACAGGTCCTCCTGAGCGCGTCGTGTCCAGTGCTGTACGTCAAACGGGAGTGACATCACAGCGGTCGTCGGTTACGTGCGGATAGAGCCATGGGTTGAGTGTACCGGTGCGGCGCTACGACTCCCGTCAGGCGTCGGCGGCCGGTTCGCTGCGTTCCTCGTCTGGCATCCCGCCGATCATGCGTTTGACGATCTCGTCCCGGTCGATATCGGCGTTTTTGATTACCCCGGCGCTTCTACCCTGATGGAGGACTTGGATGCGGTCGGCCGCTTGCTGGATATATTCGAGATTATGCGAGATGAGGATGATGGAGATCCCCTGACTCTGCATCCGTTCGATGAGGTTGAGCACCCGATCGGCGCCCTCGACGGAGAGAGCGCTGGTCGGCTCGTCCATAATGACGATTTTCGGGTCAGAGAGCATCGTTCGCGAGATGCTGACGAGTTGCCGCTCGCCGCCCGAGAGGTTCGACACCTTCGCGTCGACGTCGACATCGATTTCCAGATCGTCGAGGAGTTCTTGTGCTCGCTTACGCATCGAACTCTTGTCGAGGACGCCGAGCAGTGAGTTGGGGCCGTTGACCTGTTCGCGGCCGAGGAAGATGTTCTGTGTGACAGTGAGGTTCCCGGCGACCGCGAGGTCCTGAAACGTCGTCTCGATACCGAGGTCCTTCGCGACACGCGGGTTGTCGATCTCGACTTCCTCGCCGTCGACACGGATCGTCCCCGAGGTCGGCTGGAGCGCACCGGCAAGGCACTTGATCAGCGTCGACTTGCCGGCCCCGTTGTCGCCCGCCAGCGCGAGGACTTCGTTGCGACGAAGCTGGAAGTCCACGTCTTCCAGCGCGACGACTTCCCCAAAATGCTTCGAAACTCCGTCCATCTCGACGATGTAGTCCTCGGCTCGGTTGCCCGAATCAGCCATGCATGATAACTTATCACTTGATGATAAAAACATTCGGACATCGCGGTCGTCGAAACGTTCCGACGCACGACGGTTCGACGGCCCGCGTCACGTCTCACTCGACTGCACGACGACATCACAGTCAGTGCGATCACCGCTCCAGTGTGCGGCGATACCAGTTACCAAAGATATAATATTCCACCGGAAATACCGGGTTTCATGTCACATTCGGTGGTCGATGTCGGTAGATTGCGGAACGAGCTAACGCTCCGCAAGATCGGTAGATATGGCCCGATAATCGGTCTCGTCGGCTTGTATGCCACGTTCACTCTACTGAACGATCGGTTCCTGACGGTCGGAAACCAGTTGAACGTCCTCCGACAGCTGTCTATCATCGGTATCATGGCTATCGGGGTTACCTTCCCCATCCTCTGTGCGGAGATCGACCTGAGTATCGCACAGGTGATGGAGGTTACGGGGCTCACGATAGCGACGCTCGCCGTGGGAGCACGGTTGTTCGAGGGGTTCGCGATCCCGGTCCCGCTGGCGATCCTCGTCGGATTGCTGTTCGGCGCTGCCTTCGGGGGCGTCTCGGGGTACGTCACGGCCCGCTTCGGTGCGCCCTCGTTCATGACCACGCTGGCGATGCTGTTCCTCGCGGACGGGCTCGGACTCATCGTTTCGGGCAACCGACCGATCATCGGGCTACCGGCGTCGCTGACGAGTTTCGGGGGCTCTCAGATATTCGGGCTCCCCAGTATCGTTATCGTCTTCCTCTCCCTGCTCGTCGCTTCCCAACTGATACTGTCCTATACCAAGTTCGGCCTGTACATCTACGCCATCGGCGGGGATCGCCAGTCGGCCGAACGGATGGGGATCAACGTCAGACGCGTCCGTCTCGGAACGCTCGTCATCTCCGGGGTGTTCGCCGCCATCGCCGGGCTGGTGACGCTCGGTCGACTGGGGAGCGCCGTTCCCACGATGGGCGCGAACCTGTTGCTCCCACCCATCGCCGCGGTCATCCTCGGCGGTGCCAACCTCTTCGGTGGCTCTGGAAACATGATCGGAACGCTCGTCGGGGTACTGATCCTCGGCGTCCTCCAGAACGGCCTGAACCTCATTGGGGTCGGTCCGTCGGGGCAACTCGTCGCGCAAGGTATCGTCTTGCTGGTAGCAGTCCTCGCTAACGTCGTCGGGCGAGACTGATCCATACAACTACTAAATCTGTTATTTTACCGGTACTTTTAGTATCGACAAGTGTGAATGATGGCAACGTATGTCAGAGAAACTACGCAGGCGGAGGTTTATTCGTAGCGGTGCAATCGCCGGAACAGCTCTGTTCGCCGGATGCAGCGGTAACGGTGGGGGAGACGGCGGCGACAGCGGGAGCGACGGCGGAGACGATGGAAGCGACGGCGGGAGCGACGGCGGAGACGATGGAAGCGACGGCGGGAGCGACGGCGGAGACGATGGAAGCGACGGCGGAGACGACGCACCGCCGACGGTCGCGCTGCTCGTCCCGTCGCTGGAGTTCACGTTCTTCGCGCGGATGCAGAACGCGTTCGATCAGGCCATGAGCGACGGGTCGATCGCGTCGGATTCCACGTTCTCGGACGCGGGCAACTCACAGACCCAACAGGTCTCCGACGTCGAGAACGCGGTTTCGAACGAGGTAGACTTCATCATGATCTCGGCGATCACCGCCGAGGGCGTCATTAGCGCCATACAGGAGGCCAACGAAGCCGACATCCCGGTTATCGCAATCGACCGAAACGTCGCGGAAGGCGACACGGTCACGTACGTCGCGTCTGACAACGTCCAGCTGGGGCGGCGGTCGACGGAGCTGTGTCTGAGCTTCATGGAAGAGACGAGCGATCAGGACACCTACAACATCATCCAGTTGGAGGGGACGCCCGGAGCGAGCGTCACAAACGACCGCGGCGAAGGGTTCCAAAACGCCGTCAGCAACGCCGACAGCTTAGAACAGCTCGCGACCCAGACGGGTGAGTTCTCGACACAGGAAGCGCTGAACGTCATGGAGGATTTCATCACCGAGTACGAGGATGAGATCGACGGCGTGTTCTGTCAGAACGACCTGATGGCGCTCGGTGCCCACCAAGCGTTACAGAACGCCGATATGTCGGTGCCGATCACCGGAATCGACGGCACGGAAGCGTGGGTCGAACGGTTCCCCGACAACGAGTACTACGGCACGATCGCCCAGCTCCCCGAGGAGATGGTCACCACCGCGATCGATCGAGGGACGGCCTACCTCGCCGGGGAGGACGTCGAGGACACGATCGTGGTCGAGGGGCTGGAAGTGACTCAGGAGAACGGCTCCGACTACTTGGACCAGTACTTCGGCTGAACCGCTGTTTCAAGCGAGCCTCCGCCGCGATCGAACGGGACACCGCCGCGGGGGCGCTCGGTTACTCATTTTATCAACTGACACCATGGCACACGACCGTATTCACTCGACGTGGGACGACTGGCTCGTAAGGGAAATAGAACAGGCGGATCCGGACGGCGTCGCCGTCTGGTATCTCGGCTGTAACGGCTTCGTCGTTCGATCGGAGACGACCACGCTGTACGTCGATCCGTACTTCGGCGACGGAGACCCGCCGAACCTAGTTCGGATGATCCCGGTGCCGATCGATCCGAAGGACGTGTCCACGTGTGACGCGGTACTTGTCACCCACGAGCATATTGACCACATGCACCCCCCGTCGTACGGCCCACTGCTTGAGGGGGGCGGGACGCTGTACGCACCGACCGCGTCTTACGAGTCGCCAGATTACGACGGCGATATGCGGCTCCCGGCGGACCGTCACGAGGTCGTCGCAGTCAGGGACTCGTTCACAGTCGGTGATCTCACGGTCCACGTCCGCGGGGCCGACGACACCGACGCGATCGAACCGGTATCCTACGTCGTCGAGCACGACGCGGGCACCTTCTTCCACGCCGGCGACAGCAAACCCGCGGAGTCCTTCGGGGCACTGAGCGAGGAGTTCGACATCGACGCGGGCGTCCTCGCGTTCGGCACCGTTGGCCGGATCCACTACATCGACGAGGGCGAGACACGACCGACGAAGTGGTACATGACCGAAAATGAGGTCGTCGAAGCTGCGAACGAGCTCGAACTCGATCGACTGATCCCGTCACACCACGACATGTGGAAGGGCGTGGCGGGCGACCCGAAAGCGCTCCGCGAACACGCCGCGTCCTTCGATTATCCGCGGAGTATCGACGCCGTCAGCGTCGGGGACAGGATCGACCTCGGAGAGCCGGGCATCGTGCCGCCGTCGACGCACCGATGACGGACCCGATCGCTCGGACACTCTCGAGACGGCGCCGTCAGTCGATGTCGATCCGCCGGCCGGACTCCGCCGACTCGTAGACGCCCTTGATCGTCTCGATGTCGGTCAGGCCGTGTTCGCCGTCGGCGTACGGTTCCGTTCCGGCCAACAGACAGTGTGCAAAGTACTCGAACTCCTCTTCCATCTGATCGATCTGCTCAAACTCGATATCCATCGTCGTTCCGTTGCGGGAGAAGGTTAGTTCCCGGTCGTCCCACGGATAAAACGCAGGTTCGATGAGGAGTTCCCCCGCCGTCCCAGTCACCCGGATGTGACTCGCCATGTGGGCGTTCTGGCTCGCGGTACAGACTGCGAACGTGTCGTTCGGAAACTCGACTTGGAACGCCGAGTGTTCATCGGGGACGTCGTCGAACGCCTCGTGAACCGACGCGACTGATCCCGTCACGGTCACGGGATCTGCGTCGAGCAGGAACCTGCTCGTGTTGAGCGAGTAGATTCCGATGTCCATTGTCGCACAGCCACCCGAGAGCTCCCAGTCCAACCGCCACTGGTTTGGATCCGGGACCAGTTCGAGGATCGGCTCGGTCATGTTGCCGTGGACAAACACTGGGTCACCGATGTAGCCGGCGTCTATCAGGTCTTTGGCCCGCCGGACCGCCGGTTCCGAGTGCATTCGATAGGCGATCATCAGCGTCGCGTCGTTGTCCGCACAGCATTCGACGATCCGCTCTGCGCGGTCGATTGTGGCCTCCATCGGCTTCTCACAGAGCACTGCTTTGCCGAGTCGTGCGGCCGTCTCGACGAAGGGGAGGTGACGGGCGTTCGGCGTCACAACGTAGACGGCGTCGTAGGCGTCACTCGCCGTACCGTCGTGAAACTCATCGTAGGTGATCGCGTGTTCGACCGTTTCCGAGTTGGCCGCAACCGAACGAGCCTTCTCCGGATCGCTGCTGACGACGACGGTGGTCTCACAGAGGTCGCCAGCCGCGACCGCCGGCATCGCCTGTTCGCGCGTCCACCAGCCGAGGCCGATCATGGCGAACCGGACCGGATCGTCCGTCTCGGTCAAATCCTGCCAGTCCCGGGCCTCGAAGTCGTCTACGAGTCGATCGAGATCCATACCGCCCGATCAGACTCGATGATAATAGAAATATCGGCTGGGTATCGGGTTACTCGCGAACCGACTCGACGATGTCCTCCAGGGCGTGGGTGAAGATAGCACCGTCGACGGCGACGGCGACGTACTGCGCACCCGCGTCGATCCACTTGCGGGCCATCTCGGGATCGTCCGCGTACGTTCCGACGATTTTGTCCTCCTCGGCGGCCCGCTCACAGACTGACGACATGAGATCCTCTACCTGTCGGTCGTGGACCTGTCCCGGGATGCCGATTGATTGGGAGATGTCGTACGGGCCCAGAAACAGGACGTCTATCCCCGACACCTCGACGATATCGTCGAGATTTTCGACGCCGCGTTTGCCCTCGATGTGGACGATGACCGCGGTTTCCTCGTTTTGCCGATCGGTGTAGTCCTCGTGTCCGGTGTAGCCGCCCGCACGGACGTACGGAGAAAGCCCCCGGGACCCGATCGGGTCGAAGCGTGCGTGGTCGACGGCTGCCCTCGCGTCCGCACCCGTCTTGATCTGGGGGATCTCGACGCCCGCCGCGCCGATGTCCAGCGCGCGCTGAATTTCCGATTCCGTGTTGTTCCGGACGCGGACGATCGGTTCCGCACCACCGTTCTGCGCGGCGGCACACATCGCGACACAGGACTCCGCGGTCAGCGGTCCGTGTTCCTGATCCAGGATGGTGAAGTCCATCCCCGCGACGCCGACCATCTCCGCCGCCATCGGCGAATCCAGCAACTGGAACGTGCCGACGACCGTTTCCCCATCTAGCAACCGCTCCCTGAGAGAGGGTGTGTCCATGCGCGGACAATTATCATCAACATTATTGAAACTATCGTCGTCGGGCGACGTACTGATACAATACGGCGGCGAAACCGGATGTATGAGACGAACTTTTCGGCGATACCGACGCTGTATCGACAAATTCTCAGGCCGATCGAATCAGGTCTGTCCGGCTTGCTCGGGGTTGAACACTCAGTTCCATTACGTTATTACAACGCCAGAGTAGAAACCGCTAACGGGTGGCTGAGATCGGTCGCCGGTGTCGGCTCGTCTGAACCCTGTCTGCGATCCCAAACACCTAATTATCTCTCACACGACCCGTCTGTATGGCATATGATCGCATACTGCTCACAATCGCCCCGGACGATCGGGACAGTCTGGATGCCCTCGTGGACGCCGCCATCGACCTTGCGGAGCCCTCGAACGCGACCGTGTCCCTCCTGTACGCCTTCCCGAGGGACGACTACGAGGCAGTGATGGAACAGATGGGTATCGACACGACGACTAGCGGTCTCACGCCCGATGAGGTCGCACAGCGTCACGAGAGCGTCCGGGGGCCAGGCGACCGGCTGGAGTCGCTGGATATCGAGTACGAGATCCAGGGGATCTCCGGTGGGAATCTCGCGGACCAGGTCGTGCGAACAATAGAACGGAGCGGTGCCGACATCGCTGTTATCGGTGGCACCAAGCGATCCCCGACCGGGAAGGCGATGTTCGGCGATCATGCCCAACAGGTCCTCCTGAACGCCCCCGTGCCGGTGGTGTATGTCAAGCGAGAGTAGGGCGACGTCTACCGGTCACCATCTCTTTCTTGTCTACTCAGCTTTGAACGTTGAAGTAGAAGCGTGACGTAGGCGCTAGCGAAGACTGATGATGCCGATTACGGACTTCTCCGACGCTAACGTTCAAAGCTGAGTTGTCTAGAAGACGACACGCGTGCGCTCCCGTCGTGTTGCACAGCAATCCGAACAGACGCCTCACCCATAGTTGGGTCGATTCGTAACTCACCAGTTGCGGTTCTGCCTCGAGACGCAGATTGTTTAGAGGATTTGTGCGGCGCAAATATGTATCCGCCTGATTCTGTGTTCTGTAGAAGTGAACACACTCATGGTAGAAGAGAACAAGAAACGGAACTAAATTACAAATGTATGGATGTCATGGCAAGTTGCTATCCGCAGCGTGAGGGGTGTTACCACGAATATTCACTAGAGCAAAACGAATCTATGCGTATGCCGAACAGTTAGGAGTACGTCAGATTGATTTCGATGACGTTGGCAGCCGACCGTAGTAGTTCAGGAATATCTTTGTGGAATCGGTCTCCCTCAATTCGAGTTGTCGGTCCGGAGACGCTGAGCGCCGCCACAATGTCACTATCTTCCGGGACGACAGGAGCAGCCACACAGCGCAACCCGGAGAGCCGCTCCTCTCGATCGTACGCGTACCCCTGCTTTCGAATCTCAGCAAGTTCGGATTTCAATTCCTCTCGATCTGTAATCGTGTTTTCTGTTCGGGCCGGGAGACCGTGGGTATCAATAATATCGTCAACACGCCGTTCAGGCAGTTCCGCGAGGATCGTCTTCCCAAGCGCGGTACAGTGAAGATTCACCCGCTTGCCCGCATACGTATCGACTGTGACGGCTTCCGTACCCTCCGCACGGGTAATATAAACACCCTTACCGTGTTCCTCGACGGCCGCGTTGGCCATCTCACCCGTCTTTTCGGCCAGTGCCGTGACCTCCGGTCGGGCCTTTTGATAGATGGCCATCCGGTTACGCTTGTACTCTCCCAGTTCGAGGAACCGCAGACCGACGCAGTAGATATTACCCTCGTTCGTGACGTATCCCTCGTCTTCTAGCGTTCTGAGGTGATTGTGGACCGTACTCTTCGTCATATCGAGATCCTTTGCCACCGCTGTCACGCCCGCCCCATCTAACCGTTTCAGGGCCTCAACAATTTGGAGCGATGTTCTGGTTGCGGTGATTGTGTTTCCTTCTGTTGGCATACGCTGAAGAGGGTCTTCCCATATACATAAAACTGTTCACCAGAGTGGAACAGCTATCCACGTAGGCGCTACGATAACCAGGGAATATCGTCATAGAACTGTCTAAGCGCGTCAGGTCCAGTCAGCGCCGTGACTGCACCGGCTTGGGTCGTTGCGACAGCGCCGGCGGCGTTCGCAAGCGCGAGCGCACGGTTTGGGTCTTTAACACCGTGTGTCAACGAAGCAATAAACCCCGCAAGGAAGGCGTCGCCGGCACCAGTCGCATCGACGGGGTCAACGTTGTATCCCTCGTGTCGAGCCTGCCCGGTCACTGGGCTGTCGTCGGTGCCAAAACAAACTGCACCTGCCTCTCCTAGAGTGAGCACCACGGTGTGTGGTCCCTCATCAGCAACGGCACGGGCTAACGTCGCCGGATCGTCGGCTTCGAAGCCTGCGACCGATAGCTCATCAGGTGTCGCTGTGACGACATCGACGTCGGGCAGCGCCCCTCGAACGACGGCACGGAACTCGTGGGTACTGTGCCACATTTCGGGCCGCCAGTTGGGATCGAGTGACACCGTACAACTGTCGGCAGCTCGCGACTGCAGTTCGAGCGTCGCTGAGCGGCTCGGTTCGACGCTCATCGTTACCCCGGTCGTGTGGACCCACGATACCGATTCGAGCGTGTCGTCAGACACTCTACCCTGTTGTAGCCTGGTGTCCGCACCACGTTCTCGATAGAAGGCGTACGATGGTCCTCGTTCGGCATCATGTGTGACCAGCGAGATCGTCGTCCGAGCGTCTTCGTCGATCACAAGCAGATCGGAGGGAATGTTGGAGGCTGCAAAGTGATCTTGAAGAAAAGCTCCGAGGTCGTCGGTCGCCAGCCTCGTCCAACATAGCGGCGGGATGCCGAGCCGATCTAACGCCATCGCAGCGTTTGCACCGGAACCTCCAAAAGTCGGTTCGTACCCGCCGGCGTCGCCCGGTGGCCCGGGGTTTTGCGGAACAAAGTCTACAAGCGTATCGCCGGCGACCAGGATTGTCGGAGCTGTTGTCATGCAGTTAGATAGCCCCTAACGATATTTAATAATTCGCTACAGATGGAGCTTTCACTCCGACAGTGGGGGGTCCCGATCACCCCAGGCGGCCGTGAAGCCGGCGACGCTCTCGGTAGTCTCTGAGGAGTCGACGTGGGCATCAAGGACATCGGGTGACATCGTGATCGCATCAATTCCGGACTCATAGAGGGCAGTTGCCTGCGTAGTATTCCGGATACTTGCGGCTAAGACCTCCGTTTCAAACCCCTGAGAATCAAAAACCGACTGGATACGACGGGTTGTAGCAATTCCGTCAGCGCCCGAATCGTCGATTCGACCGACATACGGAGCGACGAAGGTTGCATCATTCTTTGCAGCCAGCACCGCCTGCTCGACAGTGTATACCACGGTAGCCCCTGCGGGAACTCCATCGGCCCGGAGACGGCCTAATGCCTCGAACCCTGGCCGTGTTGCCGGAACCTTTGCGACCACGTCATCCGCCCAGTCTTGGTACCCCCGCGCCTCGCGGATCATTCCGTCAACACTCTCGGCGAGGACCTGTGCGAACACTGGCCCGTTGGTGATCTCGCCTGCAGTTTCGACGACTTCCTTGTATCGGCGGTCGGTCTCGGCAACAATCGACGGGTTCGTCGTCACCCCATCTAGTTGGAAGCGTCTGTCAGCGGTCCTAATCTGTTCCGGCGATGCCGTGTCAATATAGATATTCACAGGATAGGTCAAGCACCTAGTCTCATGAAATTACTGCTTGAATACGATTGCTCGTCATGCCACTGCCTGATCTTTATTGATTCAAATACACATTTGATAAAATAAACCGATCACGTTTCCATAACAGGTGATTGTAGGATTGAACGACTTACTAAATACAAATATTAAGTACTTATTATAAACTCATTTTATATACAAGGTTTATCAGGGAACCGACGTACAACCCGTGTACTGCACCGGTACTGCACAGTATATCATTAACAATATTTATATAGTAATAGTCGTATCTCTACCTGCATGCAAAGCAGTAACAGGCGGGATGTTCTGAAGGCGTCCGGCGCAGCAATCACAACCATCTCACTGGCAGGGTGTAGTGGAAGCGGTGGAGATGGTGGGGACGGCGGAGACGGAAGTAGTGGAGACGATGGTGGCAGTGACGGTGGCACTACAGGCGACTCTGGGAGTGGCAGTGGAGAGAACTCTCTGGACAGGGTCGGGATGAGTGCGTACGTCCGAGGTGGATCTTGGATTACGGCATACATTGAAGCGGCTGAGTTCTATGCCGAAGATCAAGGTATCGAACTAGATGTCCGACCAAACCAGCAAAGCGCACAGAAGCAGGTATCTGATATTCGTGAGTTCGCCAACGGTGACTACGACGCCATCCTTGTCGGTATCTGGCAGACCGGCGCGGCAGAGGGAGCCATCAATCAGGCGATTGAGGGCGGCACACCGGTGTTTGCGACGAACGCTGATACGAGCAGTTCGGAGATTCCCTTGTACGTCGGGTTCAGTAACTACGATGGTGGTGCCAGTTCCGGTGAGCAGATGCTCAACGCACTTGAACAGCAATACCCTGACAAGGACACGTGGCGTGTGCTGAATATCCGTGGTCCACAGGGTAACCAGTCGGCCAATCAGCGTTCGCAAGGGTTCCTTGATGTAATGAACGAGCAGGACCGCGTTGAAGTTGTCCGAACGATCAATGGAGAGTTCGCTCGTGATGTCGCCCAGTCGAACGTCCAAGAGTTCATACAAGCAAACGGCCGGGTTGATGGGATTTACTCCGGAAATCTCTCAATGGGGCTAGGCGTTGTCGGCGCGCTACGAAACCTCGATATGTTGGTTCCACAGGGGGAGGATGGCCACATCTGTCTGACTCAGATGGACGGGAGCCCCGAGGTGAACCCGCTCGTCGGCGAAGGTATGATCGATGCAGCAGTCGACCAGCCCAACTACTTCTACAATCCCATCGCGATGTACTATATGCGGGAGTACGTCGAAAGCGGGATGGACGACAGCGTCATCCCAGAAGTGGGGTCAGAGGTCACGGCTGACCAGCTGAACATCGAACCCGGCCAACACAAGGAAGTCGAGATGTGGTCGGAACCCATCTGGGAACCTGGGGTCATGCGCGAGCAGAACGACCACCCGTGGTTCCGGACAAACAGCGTCGTCATCACGCAGGATAACTTCGACCAGCCGTTCCTTTGGGGTAACGTCTGGGGCTGATCGATGGCAACAGACCAGGGATTTATCGGCCGGACCTTCGGGGACCGGGACGATGTGATGCTGACACTGTTGGACAATATGATCTGGCCGATCCTCGGTCTCGTCCTGATCGGGGTGCTGGTGTTCGTTCCTCAGACGTTCAGATCGGCTGAGCTGATCCTGTGGGGGGCGGTTCCGATTGGGCTGCTTGTGCTGGCCGAGAGCCTGTGTCTCTTGTCGGGTCACTTCGACCTCTCGATAGGTTCGATCGCCGGTTTCTCGGCGATATTCACTGGGATGATCCTTGGAACCTGTCCGAGCTGCTGGGGGCTGACGACCAGTCCGTGGATCGGCTTCGGCATTATTCTACTGGTCGGATCGCTCATCGGCTTCGTTAACGGTGTGATGATCGCGAAGGTCGGACTGAACCCGTTCTTGCAGACGCTGGCGTTTCTCATCATCTTTGAGGGTGCGAAGACGGCACTACAAACCCAACCGGTCACTGGTCTTCCATCACTATACACCCAAGTTGGCGGGACGCCTCGATTCGCCATCGGGTTCACATTGGTTGCGTTCCTCGTCGTCGGCTTGGTGTTACGATACACCTCCTTCGGTCAGGCCGTCTACGCGCTCGGGAGTTCCGAAAACTCTGCCCGCGAGGTCGGGATCGACACAGAGCGGCTCATTATTATCATTTATACTATCAGCGGCATCCTCTCTGCAATCGCTGGACTGATGCTGACCGGCTTTGTCGGCGTCGTCCCGCCGCTAATCGGTGAGGGACTGGTGTTCCAGGCGTTCGCTGGTGCAGTCATCGGGGGTATCAGTCTCTTTGGTGGCCGGGGGAAGATCACCGGGGCGCTCGGTGGTGTTATCCTCATTCAGGTCATCCAGTCCGCGCTGAACAACAGTCAGCTGATCGGTGCGACCCAAATTCAGATGATAAATGGCATCGTCTTGTTCGTGGCAATCCTACTGTACAGCACCCAGAGCAAACTGCGCTCTCGCATCCTCGCGAGTGGTGCGGTATGAGCGTTGAAAAAGAGGATGCGACGGGACAGCACTCCACAGGGAGCGATGACACCGACGGAGCTGGGACGTCGAAGCTCCGTATGGAGAACCTCACCAAGCACTTCGGTCGTATCGTCGCTGTCGAGGACGTTTCACTCGATATCCACTCCTCGGAGGTGTTCGCGCTCGTTGGCGATAACGGCGCCGGCAAGTCGACGCTAATGAATATGCTTAGCGGCGTCCACGCACCTTCGGAAGGTCAAATATACAAAGACGGCAAACCGGTAAACTTCAGCAACCCATCTGAGGCCCGTGACAACGATATCGAGACCGTCTATCAGGATCTCGCGTTGATGGATGACCTCGACATCGCGACGAATATCTTTATGAGTCAGTTCCCACGAAAAGGATTCGGCCCGTTACAACTCATCGACTGGGATGAGACCTACGAGCGGGCCGAACAGATCATGATGGAGCGGCTCGGTCGAGATCTCGACATCAATACGGAGGTAGAATTCCTCTCTGGCGGCCAGCGGCAACTTGTCGCAATCGGCCGGTCGCTCGCGTTTGACCCGGACGTTATCATCCTTGACGAACCTACGAGCGCGTTGTCAGTCGACGCGACCCGGCTCGTCCAGGACACCATCGACACGCTGGCCGACCAAGGGATCACAATCGTCATCGTCAGCCACAACATCGAATCAGTGCTGAAACACGCCGACCGTATTGGCGTCCTATTTCGAGGGTCACTCGTCGATATCAAACAACCTGAGGAGACGGACTTAGAAGAATTAAACGAATTGATGACGACCGGAACGCTGTCGAGCGGTCGTCTCGATGACTAACGAGGACTGCTGCCCACGGTGCGGTCCTCGACTTCTGTGAACAGAGGACGAAACGACTCCTGGACTGCACGGAACTGACCTCACGGTTTTTCAATCCCGACCATCATTAGTAGTGTCATGAGCACGCCCAAACAGGTCGTCGACATCAAGTGTGAGACCGGTG
>JBLGCM010000004.1:0-14530 GCA_047617345.1 Natronomonas sp.
TACTGGGCGGCACTGGACCCGGCGGTCATCATCGTTGCCGCGACCGGCGAGGAACTCGTCATGGTCGAGCAGTATCGACCCGCAATCGGCGAACACTGTCTGGAACTGCCGGCCGGGATCGTCGAGGACGGGGAATCGTTCACCCAGGCCGGCGCACGCGAGTTGCGCGAGGAGACCGGGCTCGACCCGTCGAGCATCTCGCTGGTCGAGGACTTTTGGTGTGCGACCGGCGTACTTCGACATCGGCGGGCGATCGTCTTCGCCGAGGGACTCGAACCGGTCGAAGTGAACCGTGACTCGAACGAGTTCCTCTCGGTGCTGACGGTTCCCATCGAGGAAGCGCTCGAACGCGCACGCGAACCGCCGTCGAACGACGCAACTATCGAGGGAATTCTGCTCGCCCAAGCCGACGGGCTGCTTTGATCGACCGTCAGGCGTTTATTCCACAGAAACGGATAATTGGGTATGGACGGCGAGATTTCCGGCCCGGAACTCGAAGCGAAACTCGACAGCGACGACCGACCGCTGATCGTCGATATTCGTAACGCACGCCAGTTCGAGCGGCTGCGAATCCCCGACAGCGTCAATATCCCACTCGCGGAGTTACCCCAGCGCGTCGAGACACTGCGCGGTGCGGACTGCGTCGTAACGGTCTGTCCGCACGGACAGGCGAGTGTGAAAGCCGCCCGACTGATCACCTCCTTCGAGGGGTTCGACGGCACCGTCGAGAGTCTGAGCTGCGGGCTTTCGGGTTGGGACGGGCCGGTCGAAGGTGAGGACGTCACCGCCGAAACGGGCGAGGAAGCACCGTTCTGAGGTGGTGGCTCGGGGAAAGGCTCTCATCACAAGGGGCTGAGCGGGGGTAACGTCTCGTCATCGCCACCGCTGAACTATCCGCTACGGGCGGGCAAAAGCTTCCCGGACCGGGATAGGCACCTGGTGATAACGGAAGGATTTTTATCCACGTACACAATCCACAAGGTATGAGATTGCCATTGGAAACCGGAACCCGTACGCGAGAGGTTTACGAGCCACTCAGTTCCAGCGTGGAGGTGTGGCTGTTCTACTTCCTGGCAGCAATCGCGGTCGGAGTGCTCGCCTTTGGCCTCTACCGGCGACTGCAGGGATACACAGCGGGCCCGGACGACGAGTTCACACGACTCGACAATCTTTCCGGACGGATCGGATCGGCGACCCGCATCGCCTTCTCGAACGAGAAACAGTTCAACCGCGACATCTACGCCGGCGTGATGCATTCGTTTATCATCTGGGGTTTCTTAACACTGTTTATCGCGACCTCGATCCTCGCGCTCGATCTGTACTTCTTCAAGAAAGCGCTCGGAACGTCGTTCTGGAACGGGACCTTCTACGTCTCCTACCAGTTCGCGGTCGACGCGCTCGGGCTGCTTTTCGTCGTCGGCATCGGGATGGCGCTGTATCGCCGCTACTGGGTGCGTAACGAGCGGTTGTTCAGTCGCCACTCCTCGCTGGAGGATCACATGTTCGTCTGGATTCTCTTCGTGCTGGGTATCGGCGGATTCCTGCTCGAAGGGATGCGAATCCTCATCAACGACTACCCCTCTTTCGAGATCGTCAGCTTCGTCGGCTGGGCCATCGCACTCAGCTTCGACGGGCTGCTCAGCCTCGGTGGCGTCTCGAACTCCGGTGCGGTCGCAGCGCAACTCCACTGGGGGCTGTGGTGGAGTCACGCCCTGCTCTCGCTGTTTTTCATCGCGTGGATCCCCTACGCGAAGGGGATGCACGTGTTCTCCTCGTTTGCAAACGTCGTGGCACGCGACGAGAAAGCCGGCACGCGACTCCCGAACATCCCGTCCGATCTCGACGCGACCAACGCCGAGTCGATGGACGACTTCACCTGGAAAGACCGGCTCGATCAGGACGCCTGTACGAAGTGCGGCCGCTGTTCGTCGGTCTGCCCCGCGAATAACTCAGGTCGTCCGCTCGACCCGAAAAACGTCATCCTCGATCTGAAAGGCTACCGCGAAGATATCGCCGACGGTGGCGAAGAGGTCGACATCATCGCCGACGGTGGAACCTCCGTCATCGACGCGGAGACGATGGAGTCCTGTATGGCCTGTATGGCCTGCATGGACGCCTGCCCGGTCGAGATCGAACACCTCAAGAGCTTCACGAAGATGAACCGGCAGCTCGTCGACCAGGGCGATGTCGACACCAACATTCAGGACGTCTTCCAGAACGTCATGCAGAACGGCAACACATTCGGAGACTCGCCGCGTGACCGCGGCGCGTGGACCGACGAACTGGACTTCGACGTGACGGACGCTCGCGAAGAGAACGTCGAGTATCTCTGGTACGTCGGCGACTTCCCGAGCTACGACGAACGCAACAAGAAGGTCGCCCGCTCGCTCGCCAAACTACTCGAAGAAAGCGGTGTGAGCTTCGGGATTCTCTTCGATGACGAGAAGTACGACGGCAACGACATCCGTCGGATCGGCGAGGAGTTCCTCTTCATCGAACTCGCGGGCCACCACGTCGAGACGTGGGAGGACTGCGAGTTCGAGAAGCTGATCTGCACCGACCCACACTCCTACAACACCTTCAAAAACGAGTACCCAGAGGTCGACTTCGAGGAGTTCGCCGACGACCCGATGATGCCCTTCGAGTACACCGAACAGTGGAACGAGGACGGCGGCGTCGAGGTCCTGCACTGGACCCAAGCCGTCGAGGAGCTGGTCGACGGCGGCGCGCTCGGACTGGATGGGACCGAGCTGGATTACACGGTCACATACCACGACCCGTGCCATCTCGGGCGGTTCAACGACGAGTACGAGGCACCGCGGGAACTCATCCGGGCGACCGGAGCCGACCTCCACGAGATGCCGCGCAACCGCGCGGACTCCTATTGCTGTGGCGGCGGTGGCGGCGGTCTCTGGCTGGACAACGAGCAGGACGAAAAGCCAAGCGAGGAGCGCATCCGCGAAGCGCTCGAAGACACCGAAGCCGGCGACGCCGTCGAGAAGTTCGTCGTCGCCTGTCCGATGTGCATGACGATGTACGAAGACGGCCGCAAGACCGGCGATTACGAGGACGATATCGAAATCGTCGACGTGGCCGAACTGCTCGTCGAAGCCGTCGAAGCCGCCGAAGGCGGGAGTGTCACAAGCGCCGACGACTCCTCAGAGACGCCCGCCTCCGCTGATTAACGCCGAACCAGCGCCCCCATCAGTCGCGCTGATCGGCTGTCGACGGCCGAACTTACCGAGAGAGCAGTACTTGGATATAGAGAGAACATCGGATTAATATATTCGCCGTCCAAGATCTATATATGGAAACGCGGAAAGTCCAGGTAACCGGCGGGTCGACGTACACCGTTTCGCTACCGAAGGAGTGGGCGACGGAAAACGACGTAAGTTCGGGAACGAACGTCGTGTTTCACTCCGAGGATGATCTCCTTCTGTTGACGCCGCAGACTGACGAGGAGCACACGCGCGGAACGCTGGACATCAGTGACCTGACAGAGGAGAACGAACTGACCCGGGCCGTAATGACGATGTACGTCAGCGGCTTCGACGTGATCAGCCTCGAGACTGACCAGATGACCGCCGCTCAACGCCGGACGATTCGAGACGCCACGCAGGGGTTGGTCGGACTGGAAGTAATCGAGGAGATGCCGGGCAAGATGGTGCTTCAAGACCTCCTCGACTCCTCGGAGTTGTCCATCGAGAACGCGGTCACGCGGATGCGACTGGTCGCGCTGACGATGCTCGAAGACGCGATCGAGGCGCTCATCACGGACGACGATCAGCTCGCTCACGACGTGATGGAACGCGACGACGACGTGGACCGACTCTGGTACATGGTCTCGCGGGTGTTTCGGACGGTCCTGCGAAATCCGACGGCGGCAAACGAAATCGGATTCGCGCGAGAGACCTGTTTCGATTATCAGTCGAGCGCTCGCCAACTGGAGCGGATCGCCGATCACGCGACCAAAATCGCCGAGCTCGCCCTGGAACTCGGCGACATTCCCGATTCGGCGGTCGGTCCGATCCGCCGGCTTCACGAGGAAGCCGCGACCGTCCCCGATACCGCGATGGAGGCACTCCTGGCTGACGACTCCGAACAGGCGGTCGAACTGGCCAACGAGGCCCGCCTGCGTATCGATACTGTCGACGAGATGGTCCGCGCGGTCGATCAGGAGATCCACGAGTACGATCCGCAGGTCGCTCAGATTCTCGGACTGGTTATCGACTCGCTGTCCCGAACCGCGGACTACGGGACCAACATCGCCGAGAGCGCGCTACAGAAATCGGCGCCGCGTCCCTAATCGAGGAGGACGGCGTTGACCTGGCCGTCTTGGCCGGGTCGGGAGGTCACTCGGGCTTCGCCCTCGCTGGTCTCGATAACCGCGCCGCGGGTGATGATGTTTCGTCGCGCGTAGTTGGGGTCGGCGGGGTTCTCGACGACGTCGAGAATCTCCGCTGCGACCGTTCCGTCGTCGGTCGCGACCGTCGCAGTGTCGGTCGTGATGGCTCGGATCTTCGTCTGCGTGCCGCGAGCGTCGACGGCTTTGAGCTTCTGGTCGCCGACCTGCGTTTCCGTGGGTTGGTTGCCGAGTTCGTGTTTGCGCCGGTCTCGTTTCGGGCGGAGTCGTCCGCCTGTTCGTTTCCGTAGAGAACGTCCGTGATCTGCCATAGTTCAGTTCTGGCGGAGCCGACACTTGAAGCTCTCGGATCAGTCCGGGCAGTCCCGACAGATTTAGGCGCGCGGGGATCAGTCGTTTTGACGATGAGCCTCCGACGAGCCGTCGCCGTCCCGTTCCGTCAGCGCGGCGTCGAACGGATGACCGAGAGTGAATTCGTCGTCGCGCTATCGCTGGACCGGGACTGGTTCTCTCCGGATCAGGCCAAACGCGTCGTCACGGTCGGCGCGGGCGAGGGACTGCTCGAACGGACCGACGACACCGTTGTCGTCGACTTCGATCCGTCAGCGGTCGACGTCCCCGACGGCTTCGAACCGACCGAAGAGATCCTGACCCAGCGGAGCACCTTCGAGCGGATCCTCGACGCCGTCGTCGACAGCGGTGTCGAAAAGCAGACGGCTGTCGCGGAGATCAACAAGCTTCAGTCCGAACTCGCGGTGACAATCGAGGCCGCGGCGGTTCTCTACGGGCGTCGTCGCGGTCTCGAACTGCCCGAGCTCGCCGAACGCGCACGCCAGGAACTCTAACATGGTCGAACACACCATCACCGACGGCAAGCGGATCGCACAGCTACTCGCCTCCGAACTCACGGGGCTGGAAACCGGGATCCTCGAACGCGTGTCCGTCGCCGATGCGGACCCGGAGGCGATGCCGTCCGACGGCGGCACCGTCGCCTACCGGATCACCGCCGTCGGTACCGAACTCGCGACGGTCCTGCTGTACCCCGAGTACGTCGAGCTCGAATTCGAGGCCGAGCCACCGGTATCCGACACTGCGGCGGATCTGCGAACGGACGATCCGACCGTTGTTACGGTAACCAGCGGCGCGGAGGTCAAGCGGGCGGTCGATCTGCTTCGCGAGGCCGCCCGCCAGACGTGACCGGTCCCAGCCGGAGTGGTAACATTCATTTCGTCGGGAGTCGGCTACCGGAGTATGGGCTTCTTCGAGCGACTGGGCGAGCGGATCTCGGCTGTCGACAGTATCGTCTCGGTCGGGCTGGATCCCGACCCCGACCGACTGCCCGAGGGCGTTCGGGACGCGGACCTGCCGCGGTGGGCGTTCAACCGTCGAATTATCGACGCGACCCACGAGTACGCGGCCTGTTACAAGCCGAACGCCGCCTTCTACGAGGACAGCGACGGCTGGCGGGCGCTACAAGAGACGGTCGCCTACGCCCACGGAAGAGATGTTCCGGTGCTTCTGGACGCCAAACGCGGCGATATCGGGAACACGGCCCGTCAGTACGCCTCGATTCTCGACGACGTGGACGCAATTACGATCAATCCATACCTCGGCGGCGACGCCGCCAAGCCGTTTCTCGACCGCACCGAGAGCGGTATTTTCGTCCTCTGTCGGACCTCGAACTCGGGCGGTGCCGATCTACAGGACCTGGAACTCGCCTCGGGCGAAACTGTCTACGAGCGCGTCGCGACCCTCGCAGACGCGTGGAACACGAACGACAACGTCGGACTCGTCGTCGGGGCCACCGCCCCGGAGGAACTCGAAACGATCCGCGAGCAGGTGCCCGACCTCCCCTTCCTCGTCCCCGGCGTCGGCGCGCAGGGCGGCGACAAGGAGACCGCCGTCGAACACGGACTCGCTGACGGTGTCGGGCTCGTCAACTCCTCGCGAGGGATCATCTTCGCCGGTGAAGACCGAGCGAGCGGCAGTGAGTACTTCGCGGCCGCAGGACAGGCCGCAAAACAGCTTCGGGACGGGCTCAATCAGTACAGATGACACGCGCTGGGCACGCTTGCCACTAGAATCGGTATGTGTCGACGCCGTCGGGCATCTCGTCGCTGTCTGGAATGTGATCGTCCCCGTCATCGGCGGCACACTCGACACACAGACCGAGTGCCTCCACGTAGTGACGTTCACAGACGAGTTGCCCGCAGAGCTGACAACTCTCTTCGGCCTCCTCGCTGGAGCAGATCTGACAGAGTCCAGTGACACTCATGCGTACTGATACGTGGTTGAATCCTTTGAAGACACGGGGAAATACCGAACAGCACGAGCATCGTACTGTTTATGCCAGCCGTTACTGTGTGTGACGTATGGAGAACATCAGCCTCGACGTTGGCGGACAGACGGCGACAATCACGCTCACGAACCCGGAACTCCGGAACGCGCTGACGCTGGAAACAGCCAAAGAGCTCACCGAAGCGGTCGAACGCGTCGAGGGAAGCGACGCTCGGTGTCTCGTCTTGCAGGGCTCAGAGGGGACGTTCTGTGCCGGCGGTGATATCAAGTCGATGCTCGAAAATATCTCCACCGACCGGGATATCGAGGCGTTGATCGAGGAGTCGGCGCTGCCGGTCAATCGCTCGATTCAGCACGTCTACGAGTGTTCGGTTCCGACGGTTGCCAAACTCGACGGCCCTGCGTACGGGGCCGGCGCGACGCTCGCGCTGGCCTGTGATGTCGTGCTCGCGAGCGAGGACGCGGAGATGAGTTTCGGCTTCCGCCGGATCGGCCTCTCGGTCGATTCCGGGACTTCGTATCTGCTGCCCCGTGCAGTCGGCCAGAAGAGGGCGATGGATCTGGTCTACACCGGCGAGTTGCTCGATGCCGAGGAGGCCGAACGGTTGGGACTGGTCAGCCGTGTCCTGTCCGCAGCGGAGTTCGACGAACGGAGCCAGGAGATAATCGAGACGGTCGCAACCGGCCCGACCGTCGCGCTGAAACACTCGAAAAAACTGCTCCAGCACGGCGGCGACCGAACCTTCGACGAGGTGATCGACGCCGAGACCGACGGGCTCCGTGCCTGTTTCCAGAGCGACGATTTCGAGACGGGTGTACAGGCTTTCGTCAACAAGCAGACCCCCGAGTTCGACGGGGAGTAGTCACAGTTTCGTGCTGAGGGCGCCGCCGATTGCACCGAATACGACCGGGAAAAACACCCCGACAAACAGGATCCCATCCACGAGCGCCGGACTGACCTCGACAGAGCCTAAAAGGAACCCCTCTTCGACTGAGAAGAGAACGGTTCCGACGAGCGCGGGCAGGATAGTCCCCAGCGCGAGCGTTCCGCCAGCGACCGCGCCGTCGCTGACCTCGCGGGCGTCGACGTACCGGGCCAGCGCGAATCCAGATCCGATCAGAACGAGAATCGGAAGAAGATGATAGACGACGGTGGGGAGATCCAGTGTCTCGACGGAACTGCCAAACAGCGTATCATCGGTCAGATAGTTGAACGAAGTCGAACGAGACTGTTCGCCGGCGTCGGCGGTGACCGTCAGGTCGGCGAACTGAGCGTTGTAGTAGATCCAACCTGCTGCTTCCAGAAGAGTATCCGACAGGTCGCCGGACTCCCCGACTGCAACCGCGATCAGCGTGAGTCCGTATCCGGCGACAAACGAGAATACCCCGAAAACTGCGCCTTCTTTCAACGGCGGTCCATCCATGCCACGGTTTCGACGGTAAGCGACCATTTCGAGAAAATCGTCGCGGAAGCTGTATTTAGTTCCGGCGAAACGCGCTGACCCGCGGTGATAAAAACAGAGTTATAGTTTGCTCTCGGCGTCCTCGGCGAGTTCTTTCATCCGCTTGCCAACACGGCCGGCATCGGAAAATTCGTCTTCGCTCATCGCGTTGGCGAGGGCGTTGCCAAGGACGAAGACGGCGTGTTTGTGCTCGCTTTTGGACATGTGCACATCGTCCGGTGTCACGTCGATCTCGTCGTAGGCCTCGAAGAGACTATCGTCGACGTGTTCGAGATCTTTAAAATACTCCATGATGAGAACCATCTGTTCGTGTAGTTCGAGTAGTTCGTCTTTGTGCATACCGATACAAAGGTCCAGGCATTCATAAGTCTGTTTGGGAGGCGTTAACCGCCACTGCTGGGACAGACACACAGCGACCGGGGTAGATCTAACCAACAGTAAAAGGGGTAGTTGAGGGCCGATTCAGTACCGCTTGTCGGAGACGAGTCAGAAGACGTATTCGTCGTCATGGCCCATCATCCCGTCGTCTTCGTAGCCGCCGGGTTCGTCCTCGTCGTCGATGGGGCCGCTCGTCTTGTACGCTTTCAGTCCAGTTGACAACAGGTCCTCGATAGCCTCCTCGCGGTTGAGAAACTCGCCCTGTTCGACGAGCTGGGCGATCTGCATCTCGAGATGTTCGGGGATAGTGATCTCTACCTTGGGCATCGCAACGTGGTGGGTTTCGACTGAGGGGTATTTAAACCTAACGGGGAATCTTCCGCGTTGTGCAAAATCTACCTCGCCAAATCGAAATATTTTTTAACGTTCTTGACACCCCGATCCGACGAAATCTGTCTGATGAGTTCGGGGGCGACGAAAACTTGCGAGATAGTCAGCCTCAAGCCTCCGGAGTCCCTACCATGAGGAGATGGAATCAACGGGCGACGGGCACGCAGCGCAGACGGGACGGCCGATTACGGTTCGGAGCTGTCAGGTCGATGCCCCTCCGATTCGGGATCTCCTCTCGGCGGTCGATCGCCCGCGACTCGTGTGGCGAACTCATGCAGAACAG
Organism: Natronomonas sp.; assembly: GCA_047617345.1. Lineage (GTDB taxonomy): Archaea > Halobacteriota > Halobacteria > Halobacteriales > Haloarculaceae > Halovenus. Next base: position 9,176 of record JBLGCM010000004.1, read on the forward strand.
ATCGTCGCTGGCGGCGCGGCCGCGACGATAACGGTGGATGGTTCTGATCGGTTCCGGAGCGTCCAACAGGAGGCGTCGGCGCTACTGGCGAACGTCTCCATCGAGGCCACATCCGCGGCCCGGCCCCGGCTGTACGGCGGGTTCGCCTTCACCGATACACACACCGATCCCGGGGGGGAGACGACGTGGGCCGGCTATCCCGGCGGACGGTTCGTCCTCCCGGCTGTTCAGGTCGCCGAGACGAAATCGGGGGCGTGGCTGACGACCGCAGCAACTGGCCCGGACGCCAAGCAGCGAGCGGAAACACGGCTGGCCAACTGGCGCGAGCGGGTGAGCGATCTCCCCGACAGTGAGCCGTCGGGGCCACCGAGGGTCACCGACAAGACCTATGCACCGCCGCGTGCCGATTGGCAACGCGAGATTCAGGAAGCAACGGCCCGAATCGAGGAGGGCCATCTCCGCAAAGTCGTCCTTGCCCAGGCGCTCACTGCCTCGCTCGCCGAACCGATCACACCGGCTGACGTGCTTGTCCGCCTCGGTGCCTCCTATCCTGACTGCTTCCAGTTCCTGTTCGATCCCGCGACCGGCGGGGCCTTTTTCGGGGCGACGCCGGAACGCCTCGTCTCGGTCGACGGGCAGACGATCGAGACAGAGGCGCTGGCCGGCTCAATCGGTCGCGGGGAGACAGCGGAGGAAGACGAGTGGCTCGCCAGCCGGCTTCGCGAGAGCGACAAAAACAGCCACGAACACGAGGTCGTCGTCGAGACGATCCACGAGCAACTGGCCCCCTTTACGAGCGATATCACGACCGGTGCGCGACAGATCCGGAAACTCGCCAACGTCCAGCACCTCCAGACGCCGATTAGAGCCACCCTCGACGAGGAGTACCACGTCCTCGAGCTGGTCGAAGCGCTACATCCGACCCCGGCCGTGGGCGGACTTCCGCCCGAGCGGGCCTTAGAGACGATCAGAGAGACGGAGGTGTTCGACCGCGGCTGGTACGCCGCGCCGGTCGGCTGGCTCGACGGCGAGGGCAACGGGACCTTTGCGGTGGCGATCCGCTCAGCGGTCGCACGCGACCGGCAAGCGACCCTGTTCGCCGGGGCGGGTATCGTCGCCGACAGTGATCCCGACGAAGAGTACGACGAACTACAGCTCAAATATCGGCCGATTCTCGACGAACTCGCATGACCGCGCCAAACAGGAACACGCTGTGGGCCGAGACGCTGATCGAGGAGCTGATCGAGCAGGGCGTGGGTGCGGTCTGTGTCTCTCCGGGGAGCCGCTCGACGCCGCTGACCGTCGCAGCCGCGAACCAGGAATCGCTGACGGTCTACTCACATCTCGACGAGCGGTCGAGTGCCTTTTTCGGCCTCGGTCGAAGCCGACGGACCGGCGAGCCGACGGCGCTGATCTGCACGTCCGGTACCGCCGCGGCGAACTACCACCCCGCGATCATGGAAGCCTCCGAGAGCCGCGTCCCACTAATCGCCCTCACGGCTGATCGACCGCCGGAACTGCAGGACAGCGGCGCGAACCAGACCACCGATCAGGAGAAACTCTACGGCGACGCCGTCCGCTACTACCGAACGCTGCCCGAACCGGAGCCCGACCCTCGCAAACTCAGAGCGCTCCGCGTGACTGCTGGCCGAGCGGTGAGCGAAGCGACCGGGGTCCCCCCGGGGCCGGTCCATCTCAACGTCCCGTTCAGAAAGCCGCTCGAACCGATCGAAGTCGAGGGAGACGTGCCTCCGGATATCGCCCAGCGGGCACCGCTGGGGACCGGCGGGCGTGACAGCCCATTCGTCCAGGAGCATCGCGGTCGTCTCGAACTACCGGCTGAAGAGGCACAACAACTGGCAGCACGACTAAACGCGGCCGAACGGGGTGTGATCGTCTGCGGCCCGGCCAACCAGCCGACCCCGGACCGTGCGTCACTGGCGACACTCGCAGAATCGACCGGCTTTCCGGTGCTGGCGGATCCGCTCTCCGGACATCGGTTCGGCGAACACGTCGAGAGCGTCGCGATCTGTGGCGGCTACGACTCCTATCTCGACTGGGTCGACTGGCCTGTCCCCGACGTTGCTGTGCGGTTCGGCGCGTCACCGACGTCGAAGGGCCTGCGGAAGTACCTCCGGGACACGGCGGATCAGCAGATTCTCGTCGATCCCGCAGGAGAGTTTCGCGAGGCCGAGTTCACCGCGACGGATCTCGTTGCCGCCGATCCGACCGCCGTCGCCGACGCCCTCGCAGAGCGGATTACCGACCCGGGAACCGGCGAGTACCGCGAGCGGTTCGTCGAGGCAGAGCAATCGTACTGGACCCGGATCGAGGCGGCCTGCGAGGAGACGTGGTTCGAGGGCGGCGTGCTACACGCCGTGGCAGAGCGATTACCCGATCCCTCGACCTGTTTCGTCTCGAACAGCATGCCCGTCCGTGATCTTGATCGGTTCGGACGGCCCCGCAGCGGAGCGATCACCGTCCTCGGTAACAGGGGCGTAAGCGGGATCGACGGCATCGTCTCTTCGGGGCTCGGCGCGGGAAGCGCTGGCGACGAACCGCTCGTCCTCGTCCTGGGTGATCTGGCCTTCTATCACGACATGAACGGTCTGCTCGCGCTCACGCGGTGTGACGTCGATGCAACAATCGTACTGGTCGACAACGACGGCGGCGGTATCTTTCACAAACTCCCAATCGAGGAGTTCGAGCCGCCGTTCACCGACCAGTTCAAGACACCACACGGCCTCGATTTCTCGCCGACCGGCGAGCTCTACGACTTTTCGTTCGAGCGCCCAGCGAACAGGGCGGAGTTCTGTACGGCCTTCGAGGAGTCGGTCGAGAGCGAGGGGACGCAACTGCTCTCGGCCGAGTTCGACAGCACCGAGAGCCACCGGTTCCGTGAGCGACTTCACGAAGACGTCCGCGGGCGTCTCTGACTCTGCCGTTACCGTTTCATCGGGCCGAGCGCGATCCACGTGAGAACAGAGAGGCCGAGCGGGAAACCGACGGCCGCGAGCGCGAGAACACCCTGCAGGCTGAGGACGCTCACGCCAACGAAGCCGAACAAGATGACGGGAAGCAAGACGGACCAGATCCCGAAGACGAGAATCCCGACCTGCGGAACGCTCTGCAGGAACGCAATCACCAGCACGATACACATTGCGACGGTGAGATTGACGGCCGTCGGGAACGGTCGGAACAGCGCGCCGAACAACAGAACCGGATAGATGACGAACGTCATCCCGAGAAGCGCAATCGTTCGCTGAGAAGTGAGCAGTTCCCGCAGCGAACTCCGCCCGGGAGAATCATCGATCGTGTACGACCGATCAGCGTCCCACGCCCGATGGCCGCCCTTGGTCGAAGCCGTCGACCGCTGTCGACGTGAGGGGTCGTACCAGTTCGTGTCGCGGTTCTCCCTCGCAGTCCGCCCGGTCTCTCCCCGGTCGGTCGCTCCGGTTTTGGTGGAATTTTGGCCAGTCTCGGCCCGGTTTCGATCTCTCGTCTGCTGACCGTCGGATACCGTCGAGCCGTCAGGATCAGTTCGGGGTTCTCCCGGGGCGCCCGCGTTCTGGTCGCTGACGTACGTCTCGTGTCCGAGTCGGTCGTATCGCTCCCGTTTCGTCGGATCGGTGAGCACGTCTTTCGCCTCGATGAGGCGCTTCGTCCGCTTCGAGGCCGCCTCGTCGTCGCTGACGTCCGGATGGGTCTCTTTGATCCGTTCGCGAAACGCCGACCTGATTTCGGACTCGGAGGCGTCTCGGTCGACACCGAGTCGCTCGTAGTACTCTGCTGGCACGGACGTACCCGTGTAGGAGACCCTCTATATAAAAATTCCAACTACTCGCGCTCCGAGACTCCATCACCGACGACCGCGTCGACGATCTCCTCGGTGTCGGGATCGATCAACAGCCAGAGTTCGTCCTCGTCCATGTCTTTCGCCCGCGCCCGGAATTCGTCTTCGACGCTCGTCGCCGACTCACGAACGTCGCTGCTCGACAGCGGTTTCTCGACGCGCATGAGATACTCCTTCTCGCTGACTTCGGCGGAATCCTCGTAGCCCTCGCGTTTCGAGGCGATATACCCACAGTTCGGGCAGGCCCACCCAGAGACGGACTGTTCGAGTTCCGTCACGTAGATGACCTGCAGATTCGCGCCACAGTCCGGACAGGCGATATCACTTTGCTCGATTGTCATTCTCTCATCTGTCTCCGTCGACCGGCAACTGCCGTTCTCTCAGATGCTATCCGTATTCGCGCCACTGTCTGCCGATTACTATTCTACTCGGAACAGTGAAAAGGTTTAAGTGTGTGGGACGTTAACGTATAACTGAAGCCCTGGTGAGTGGGGCTTCCGGCGGGAATGACCGCCGAACGGCACGGCCATTGGCACCGCAGTCAAGACAGCGGGCCGCGGTACTGACCGGCCGGCAGTACCGCGGTGGCTTTCATATTCACAGGTATTTAACTTCGCAGCACCGAATAGATCGACATGGAGCGAGGTCGGCTGCCGGGCGTGTCCGCACCCGAACAGATCGTCTGCCACGCCGACATGGACTGCTTTTACGCCGCCTGCGAACGCCTCCGCGAGCCCGCGCTCCGCGGCGAACCGCTCGTCGTCGGGATGGGTTACGAACCCGGGTCGACCACCGGTGCGGTCGCAACCGCGAGCTACGAAGCCCGGGAGTTCGGCGTCGAGAGTGCACAGGCTATCTCCGAGGCGCTCGAACTGCTGCCCAGAAAGATCGACGTGGCCCGGAACGGCGGATCGATAGCGGAAGCCGGCTTTTACCGTCCGGTCGACGTGGAATACTACGAGTCAGTGGCAGAGGGCGTTCGTGCGATCATTCACGAGGAAGCCGACACGGTTCGGGAAGTGAGTATCGATGAAGCCTATCTCGATCTCACCGAGCGCGTCGACTGGGGAGGTATCGAGGAGTTCGGCCGGGACCTCAAATCCCGGATCGAATCGGAAGTCGGCGTGACAGCGAGTCTCGGAATCGCGCCGACGATGAGCGCCGCGAAGGTTGCCAGCGACCACGACAAGCCGGACGGGTTGGTCGTCGTCGAACCTGGCGAAGTCCGGTCGTTTCTCGCCGATCTGCCGGTCGAGGATGTCCACGGTGTCGGGCCGGTGACGGCCTCCCGGATGCGCGAACTCGGGATCGAAACCGCTGGCGACCTGGCAGATTGCGACCCTGGGACGCTCGAAGGGGAGTTCGGCGAGCGGGGCCGCCGAGTCCATCGGTTCGCCCGGGGCGAGGACGAGCGGGCGGTCGAGCCGAAGGGTCGGCCGAAGAGTTTCTCCCGAGAATCCGCGTTCCACGAACCGACCGCCGACGAACAGGAGCAGTACAAC
>JBLGCM010000005.1:0-14202 GCA_047617345.1 Natronomonas sp.
GAGGCGTACATCATCATGAACGCCGATAGCGCCGCCGCCCGCGAGGCCAACGTCACGGAGGACGATCTACTCACGGCCCAGGAGGCCAAAGAGCGCGCGCTGGCCGCCCAGCACCACCTCGACAGCGAGATCATCTACCTCGAATACTCCGGTACCTTCGGCGGTGACGAGGCCGTCGAGATACTCGAAGCTATCGACGACGGCGTCTCGTGGTCACAGATATGGTACGGCGGCGGCCTCGACAACAGAGAAAACGCCGAACGCGTTCTCGACGCCGGGGCCGATGCCGTCGTTGTCGGTGATGTATTCCACCGTGTGGCGGGAATCGAGGCCGATCTCTTCGAGCAGGCTCGCGAGGAGTTTGACAGCGATACCGCGGCCGACGAACTTCGGTCGTGGATCGCCGAGACGATCGATGTCGGAGAGACCGACGCCGTCCAGTATCTCTCGACGATCCCTGCTGTCGACGATCCCGAACAACGAGCTATCGAGTATCTGACCGCCGGCATCGAGTTCGCGCTATCGGTTGACGGTGTGGGTGACGAACTCACCGACCCGATCCCCTCGGAAATCAGAACAGCCGTCGCCGACCACGATTTCGACATCGAAGCCGCGTTCCGGACTATTTCGGGCGCAGATGCCAGCGGGATGGTCGAGGGGTTCGCGGCCGGACTGCTCGCAGAACGGTTCGACTGCGAGATGCCCGAACGCTCCGTCGTGGCACACTTCGCAATCGAACTCTGAACGGCGTTATCTGACAGTATCAAATCCAAAGTACCTCTCTGTTGTTGTCAATACGCACAGATAGTCACTCGTTATCACGGGACAAAACAGGAGTATCTGGAGTGAATACGCCCGATGTGACGGGTTTCGATTCGTCCGTAGTCCGGGAGATCTGGCGAATCGGGTGTCGTAACGCTAAAGAGCTAATCTCACCATATATACAATAAGATGAACAACGTACGTTTCGGATTTGGGAGGTGGTGCTGTGGGTGTTGAGATTCGCGAGTCGCCCGTTTCGGATGCGGAATTCGAAGAGATGGAACAGTTCGTCCACGATTATCTGGCCGCGAGCGTGCAGGCCGAGGACGAAGGTGGGCGAATGCGCTGGTATCCGTGGCACTCCGCGGAGTACAGGTTCAATCACATCCGAAACGTGGTCGAACTCGCCGAGGAAATCGCACGAGAAGAGGGCGCCAACACCGATATAACTCGTGTCGCGGCGCTGTTTCACGATATCGCCAAGCTAGAGGTCGATCAGGATATCCACGCCGAGGAGGGTGCGCGCATCGCGCGGGAGTATCTGGAAATCCAGACCGACTATCCGACCTCCTTCGTCGACCAGGTCTGCTCGGCCGTCGAGGAACACTCCTATCAGGGCGACATCGACGACCTGCCGCTGGAAACGCGGTGTCTGATCGAAGCGGATATCCTCGACAAGATCGGTGCCAACGGCGCCGCGCTCATGCTGTTGCGGATGGGCTACGAATCCCGGACGCACATGGACAGCGCGGAGATGATCGGCCGGGTGCTCGAACGCGGGGAAGAGGCGAAAAAACGCGTCCGAAGTCAGACCGCGGCCGACATCGCGCATCGTCGACTCAAACGCGTCCGGTGGTTCAAAGAGTGGCTCGGAGATGAAGTCGCCGGGATCGAACCCGACGTCTGATCGTGATCGCTGTGGCTCTTTACCACCGGGGAGTTACGATCCACGGGGTTCAGCCCGCGAGACGACCGGACGAGTGACGCGGCCTGACAAGAGCAAAGCGCTCGCTGACCTCGCGGAATCTCCGATTTCGCTCAGTCGCGAAAATGAGCACAGCAACCGCGACGAGCGGTTCACGCGAGCGTCGAGACGCCGTCGATCAGGAAGAGTAGTCCCGCGCCGAGGAGAACGAGACCGCTCACGCCCGCGACGGCGGGAGCGAGTCGGTCGACCCGGTTGCGTCCGCCCACGAGCGCGGCGGGAAAGCCGACAATCCAGACGGCGATGCCGGCAAACAGCCCACCGACCAGCAACGGACTCCCCGTTTCGACGATGACGAGTCCCGCCAGCGAGTTACCGATTGCCGGAAGCACACTGAGCACGTCAATCGTGCCCGGGGAGAGCAGTCCGACCCCGACTGTGAGCCAGAACAGAATCTGGTACGGGTTCGTGATGGCGAGGACGAAGGCCTTGAGAAACCCCCTGTTCGGCCCGGATTCGGTCTCGGCGGTAAGCGTCTCGTCGATGTTCCCGAGCGCGTCGTAGCCAAAGTACAGCATGAGGACGCCGCCGACCGCGATCATTCCGGCCCGGAGCCGCGGGGCGGCCTCGATAACCGTCACCAGTCCTGCAACGGCGAGCAAGAAGAACACGAAATCTGCGACCATCGCGCCGAGACCGGCTCGGAATCCGGCCGACCAGCCGCGGCGGACGCTCTCGTCGGCGATAATTGCGTTCATCGGTCCCGGAGGTGCGGCCAGCGCGAGGCCGAACAGGACGCCAGCCCCAAGCGTCAGTACAACGGTCGCCACCATCGTCTGGGGCTTGGCTCGGCACCCGAATAAACGGTACGAGTCAGGACTGGCAGCGACTGACCGTATACCCGTCATCCTCGACGCCGATAATCGCCCACTCGTACTCCAGATCAGCGGCGTCGAGTTTCTCCTCGAGCGTCGGGACCGTCTTCGCGTGCGTGACAAAACATCGAAGGTCGCCCGAGCTCGGCGGCTCGGATGGTTCGGCCATCGGTGTGACCTGCACGACTCGCCATTTCCGCTGTGCTTGTATCTCACTTCCTTCCGGCGTGACCTCGTATCCCAGATCCGTGAAGATCGATTCGGCCTCCTTCTGTAGTGACGTGCTCACAGCACTCATTCGGTATGTTATACCCCCCCAAACGACTTAAACGTATCTACTACCATCACTGCTGACAGTTTACTCGTGGGCGGCGTCCCACTCCTCGGCTTTCGTCCGATTGCTACAGACGTTACACTGGATGCGGCCCATCGAGTCGACGGCGCTGTCGGCGGTCTCGCAGTTGCTACAGAAAAATCCCCAGCGTGTCTGTGCGTCGCTGTCGGCGTAGACGACGAAAAAGGGGCCTTTCTGTCCGCGTTTGCCCGTCGTCCGGTCGACGAACAGCGTCTTCTCGGCAGGGCCAGTAATTCGGTCCATACCGGACTATTACGGTCGAGACACAAAGACGCTACTCTGTGAGACGCCCGCGGAAGTCGACACGCTCAGGTGTCCCCCGCTCGAAGTCGAGAGTGAATGACGCAGGTCGTCGTCCCGGTCAGATATCCGTTGAGCGATCACTCGCGGACAACGCTCGAAGAGGCGGTCAGCATCGCCTCCGAAGAGGACGCATCGCTGACGATTCTCCACATCAATCTCTACCAGAGCGGCAAGCAGATAACGCGGAGTCAACTCAAATCCGCGGTCGAACGGGAGTTCGGCACAATTCCGAACGTCCGGTACTCTGTCCGAAAAGGGCTTCTCGTCGAGCAGTCGATTCTCGAAGAGATCGCCGCCGAGGAGGCGGATATTGTCGTCATCGGTAAAAAGCAGGTCGGCCGGTGGCGACAGATGGTCCAACGGCTCACCGACGACCCCGATATCGAGTCGTTCCTGCGAAGTCGGGTCGACTGCCAAGTCGTCACCGTCGGGTAAGCAGCCCCCGCAATAGTGAAGGGATATTTAAACTGGCCCGGATATCTGTGGTACATCTTGGGGAGGAAAGAGACTGTAGAACGACACACAATGCGCTCACGGCAAGGCCAGACGTTCGGACGTTCCCCCCAGCAGCGAACCGAGCGGACAATTGAGAACGAAACGGAGATTACGACACTGATGGGCGCTCTCGAAGATACGGACTGCCGTGCGATTCTCGAAGCAACCAGCGAGGAGGCACTCGCGGCGAGTGAACTCTGTGAGATCTGTGACCTCTCCTCGTCGACGGCGTACCGGAAACTCGACCAACTCACCGACGCCGGCCTACTCGAAGAGTCGATTCGACTCAGCCAGTCCGGCTCGCATACGAGTGAGTACAGCCTCGCCGTGTCTGATCTGGAAATCGAACTACGAGGCGGGCTGGAGTTGAGGGTGACGAGCGAGCAGAGCGGGCTGACGGCGGCCGCAGACTGATAGTGTGTCACCCCACCCCCGTTCGGCGGGGCAGTGAAGACTCGCAACAACCACGACGAGTGTCTCTGCGGCCTCGGCGGATGGGAGGGATTTTTGTCCGCCGGCACCCTCGCCCATCTGTATGCGTGTCGCGTTCGTGGCGATGGAGACGACTTGGCAGGCTGATAGTCCCGGTGCACGGCGGTTCGAGCGGATCGCCCGCCTGCTCGCCGACCGCGGCCACGACGTGACGGTTTTCTGCAGCCAGTGGTGGGACAGCTACGACGACGAGCGGACTGTCGATGGGGTCCGGTATCGCGGCGTCACCCTCGGGACCGCGCTGGCGTCTTTCTGTACCCGACTGCCGGCACTGCTCGCGGCGTACAACCCCGATATCGTCCACACGCGACCGATCCCTGGCGAACAGATCCTCGCGGCAAAAACCGGGAGTCGACTGGCTCGCGTCCCGCTGTTCGTCGAGTGGTTCGGCGACGAACGACCGGGGCCGTCGCGGCGAACCGAATGGGCGGCGACCAAGCCGACGCGGATCGTCGCTCCCTCGCGGCTGATCAAAACCCGAGTCCGAGAGTTCGGCGCGACCGAAAACCAGATGCTGGTCATCCCCGAGAGCATCGACTTCGATCTGATCGAGGCCGTCGAGCCGGCGGAGGGGGTCGACATCGTCTATGCGCATCCGCTCGACGAGAGCGCCAACATCGGGGATTTCTTTCTGGGACTCGCAGAGCTCCGCGAGCGCGACTGGTCGGCGACGGTCATCGGCGACGGCCCGAAACGAGAGGCGTACGAACGGGAAGCGGCGGATCTGCGGATCGACGACCGGGTGAGCTTCGCCGGGGCCTGCGACCGGAACCGGCGGCTTGAACTGTACCGCGGCGCGCACGCCTTCGTCCAGACGGCCTACCGCGAGGAGTTCGCGACGGAACTACTCTGGGCGCTGGCCTGTGGCTGTGTGGGCATCGTCGAATACCAGGCCGAGTCAAGCGCACACGAGCTGATCGAAAACTACGAGCGTAGCTACCGGGTAACCGATCCGCAGGGACTCGCGGACGCTATCGTTAGCGCCGGCGAATTCGAGGGACAGACGCGTAACGTCGAGTGGAAGTCCTACGATCACGATGTCGTGATCGAACGGTATCTCGACGCGTACCGGACCGTCAGCGAGCGGTGAAATGCACCCGTTGCGGAGCCCGAAATTCCTGCTCGGGGGAGTCCAATCTCCACGTGAAACCCCCCATCGTTTCCACTCCGGACCGAACGCCGTCGTGGAACTATCAGTTCGCAATTTCACTTTCACTCCGGTCTGGACATCATTAAGGGGAACCGCACGTTGGATAGTAACTGACCGCGACGACTGCGTAGCCACCGCAATATCCCACACATATACAGTTCGTGACACATAAAATAACCTAAAAGAAATCAGAGACAAAACCTATATTTGGATCCAACACGAACAGAATTTCCGTCACAAATGATAGTAATGGGAGTCAGATCACGGCGGCGCATCGAACGAAACGCGGTGGTACGAGGTGAGAGCCAATGAGTAAAGAACTCGCGGCTGACGAACTCACGCTACCGATCAAGCGGACCGAGGGAGATACCCTCGAGGATCGGCTAACGGCCAATGCGTATCACAACATTCTGCCGGCCCGGTATCTCAAAAAAGACGCGGAGGGAGAGGTCGTCGAACAGCAGGAAGATCTGTTCGAGCGGGTCGCGAAAAACATCGCACTGGCCGAGGCCGTCTACGAGGCCGACAACCAGAACCTCGATATCACGGTCACGCCCGACCAACTCAAGCCCGACCATCCCCGACGGGACGAACTGGCCGGGGAAGTCTTCGGCACGGGGACGACTGCCGACGACGGCGTCGAGACCGTTCTGAACGAGTACAACGTCAACAAGTTCGCATACGAGACTATCGTCCCGGAACTGCCCGACAGTGTGCGCGAGCACGTCGAGGAGACCGCGGCGGAGTTTCAAGAGCAGATGGAACGGCTCGGCTTCATGCCGAACTCGCCGACGCTGATGAACGCCGGCGACGAACTCCAGCAACTCAGCGCGTGTTTCGTCGACTCGCCTGCTGACGACATCGACGACATTCACCAGACGGCCAAAGAGGCCGCTCAGGTCTTCCAGAGCGGTGGTGGCATGGGATACGCCTTCTGGAAGCTTCGCCCGTACGGCGACCCCGTCGGCTCGACCGGCGGCATCGCCTCCGGACCGATCACGTTCATGCGCACGTACGATCAGATGTGTGAGACTATCGCACAGGGTGGGGCCCGGCGCGGTGCGCAGATGGGTGTCATGCGCGTTTCACACCCCGACGTTATTCAGTTCATCCACGCCAAGAACAAGGACGTCTCGCTGGCGAACACGCTCCGGCTGAACGACCCCGACGACTTCACGCACAACTCCTTCGCGGACGCACTGGAGGAGGCCCGCGAACTGATCGACGACGACGGACGCGTCCCCGAACACCTCCGCAATGCCGTGGAAGGGCACCTCTCGAATTTCAACATCTCTGTCGGTATCACTGACGACTTCATGGACGCGGTCAAAAACGACGAGGAGTTCACCTTCACCAACCCGCGCACCGAGGAGCCACACGTCGCCACCGAGGAGACCAAAGAACTGTACGACATGTTCGGACTCGGCGAGCACGTCGAGGCCGGCGAAGTGCTCTCCGTCCCGGCGCGGGAGATCTGGGACGACATCGTCCAGGGCGCCCACGAGAACGGCGAACCCGGCGTGATCTACCTCGAACGGGTCAACAAGAAACACTCTTTCGACGTGGAGGAACACCCGGACCACGAGATTCTGGCGACGAACCCGTGTGTCACGGGTGAGACGCTCCTCAGCACCGAGAACGGTCTCATTCCCGCCGAAGAACTGTACGAGCAGGGGGTTGCACGCGATGTCGTCGTGGACGGACGACTGAGCGAGGACACAGTCAAAGAAGCTAGCAGCGTCTACAAGACGGGCGAGAAAGACGTATACAAGCTGACGACTTCGGAAGGGTACGAACTACGTCTGACTGCGGATCACCGTGTGATGACCGATGATGGCTGGGTTGAAGCCCGGGACCTCGAACCGAATGACACGGTCCACATACAGAACCGCAAGGGCGAGTTCGGCCAGCACGGGTCCGCCGAGGAAGGCCGTGTGCTCGGCTGGCTCGCCGGCGACGGCCACCTCAAGGACGGCGAGAAACGCGCCGTTTTGAACTTCTACGACGAAGACGCCGAAATTTCCGAGCAGTTCGCTGCGGACGTGAACGAAGTCGTCCGAGAACCGACCGGCAACGCTGATTACGAAATTGGTGTCAACGACATCAGCCGTAGCGACGACTACCGTGGCACGCAGGCAATCGAACAACGGATCCGTTCAGAACGTCTGTACGAGTACGCAGAGCAGGCAGGACTCGTCGACGAGAAACTGCAGGTTCCCGATGCAGTCATGCGTGGTAGCGAGGAGATGGCACGCGGCTTCCTACAGGCATTGTTCAGTGCCGACGGAAGTGTGCAGGGGAACGTCGAGAAAGGAATCTCGGTCCGTCTAGCCAGTATTGATCGCGGATTTCTGCGGGAGGTCCAGCAGCTCCTCCTGAACTTCGGTATCGGTAGTAAAGTCTACGAAGAACGGAAAGAATCTGGACTCACCGAACTTCCAGATGGGAAGGGCGGAACCAAAGAGTACGAGACACAGGGCTTCCACGAACTCGTCGTCTCCAGTTCTCATACTGTTGCGTTCGAGGAGGAAATCGGCTTCCTGACCGATAACAAGAACGAAGAGCTCGAGAATCGACTCGACGAGTACAGTCGGGGGCCATACTCACCGAAGTTCGAGGCGACGGTCGAATCTGTGGAACACGACGGTCACGAAGCAGTCTATGACCTGACTGAGCCCGATACCCACTCTTTCGTTGCGAACGGTCTCGTCGTTCACAACTGCGGCGAACAGCCGCTCGAAGAGTACGAGGCCTGTAACCTCGGTCACATCAACCTCTCGACGCTGGCCGCGAAGAACGCGCCGGACTGGCGCGTCTGGTCGGACCGACACGCCGACGAGTACGACACCTCCGAGGAGGCGCTGTCTGCCTTCCTCGAAGAGGCCATCGACTGGGAGAGTTTCGACGAGCGGATCGAACTCGGAACCCGGTTTCTCGAAAACGTCGTCACGATGTCTGATTTCCCGGTCGACGAAATCGAGGAGACAGTCCGAGAGATGCGCAAGATCGGACTGGGAATCATGGGGCTCGCTCAGCTATACGTCCAACTCGGCATGGAGTACGGCAGCGAGGAGGCCAACGAAACGGCCAAACAGCTGATGACCCACATCAACCACGAGTCAAAGCAGGCGAGTCACGAACTCGCCAAGGAGCGCGGCAGCTTCGGCGAGTGGGACAAATCCAAGTACGCAGACCCGACCGAGTACCGCGAGTGGTTCGAGCACCACACCGGACTCGACGCCGAGGAATGGGAAGACGGCTTCCCGATGCGCAACCACAACACGACGACGATCGCGCCGACGGGAACGACTTCGATGGTCGGTAACACCACCGGCGGCTGTGAGCCCATCTACAACGTCGCCTACTACAAGAACGTCTCCGACGACGTGCAGGGCGACGAGATGCTCGTCGAGTTCGACGACTACTTCCTTCGAACCCTGGAGGACAACGACATCGACGTCGAGGCTGTCAAAGCGGAGGCACAGGAACAGATGGCCAACAACGCGTTCGACGGCGTCGACGGGCTAACGACGGTTCCGGACGCCATCGGCGAACTGTTCGTCACGACGGGCGCGCTCTCCGCCAAAGAGCACGCCGGCGTCCAGACCGCCTGCCAGCAGGGCGTCGACTCCGCCATCTCGAAGACGGTCAACGCGCCGAACGACTCCTCCGTCGAGGACGCGAAGGAGGTCTTCGAGTACATCTACGACCACGGCGGTAAGGGCGTCACCTACTACCGCGATGGTACCCGCTCGAAACAGGTGCTCACGACCCGAGCACAGAACACCGAGTTCGCGGACATGGACGAGGGCGAACTCATCGAGCAGATCCAGGAGGTCTTCGGCGGCATCGAGGGCTTCCTCGACCACGAGGAGGTTCAGGCCGCGTTGGACGAGCAGGTCGAGGATCTGCTCGCGACGGCCGACAGCGAACAGCGGTTCGCACAGAAACAGAGCCGACCCGACGTGCTCCACGGCATCACCCAGCGTATCGACACGGGATACGGCAAACTCTACGTCAACATCAACGAGGATCCCAAGCAGGATCGGCCGTTCGAGCTCTTCGCCAACATCGGCAACTCCGGCGGCTTCACCGCCTCTTTCACCGAGGCGCTCGCGAAGACGATTTCGACGGCGCTACGCTCGGGCGTCGATCCGAACGAAATCGCCGACGAACTCCAGGGGATCCGTTCGCCGAAAGTCGCCTGGGACAAGGGCGAACAGATCCAGTCGATCCCCGACGCTATCGGGACGGCGATGCGCCGCTATCTCGACGGCGATGTCGAGCGCGCGTATCCACAACAGCAGACCCTCGAAGAGACCGCCGAGGGGGCCGACTCCGAGGAGACCGAGACGCAGTCGGTCGGCGTCGAGGTCGACCCCGAAACCGACGGCGGTGCGGTGTCGGCCGGCGCGAACGCGGATGTGGGGGCAAAGGGCGATCAACAATCGATCATCGACGCCGGCGAGAGCCCGGAGTGCCCCGAGTGTGGCGCGCTCTCGCTGTATTACTCGGAAGGCTGCAAGACCTGTGAGTCCTGCGGCTGGTCCGAGTGCTGAACTGACCGTCGACAGCCACTACGGAGCCACCCATGACAGACAACGGCGGCCGACCGTGCCCGCAGTGCGACCAGCCGATGTACCGCCGGCACTGCAAGTACGTCTGTCCACAGCACGGCGTCGTCTACGACTGTTCTGATACGTTTTACTGACGCTCCGGAAAGCGACTGGAGAGAACTCGGCGGTACGCAGGGCCGGCGAGAAGCAGTACGGTCAGACCCGCGAGGGCGACGATCAGTTGTGGTTGAATGCTGAACGAAGCGAGGTCGAGCGTCCGCATCGACGCTCCGGCGAAGACGGCGACGAAGGCCCACGGGATTTCGCCGATTATCGTCCCGAACAGAAAGGGGCCGGCCGAGAGTCCAGACAACCCCGCAGCGTAGGAGATCGGATCGCCGGGAACCGGCGAGAACCGGGCCGCGACGACGCCCCGAACGTCGCCGGTCGTCGAGAAAAACTGCCCGGCGGTGTCGCTGACGTAGCCGAACAACCCGATATCATCGTTTGCATACCGACCGATCAGGTATGGCGGCAGTGCCGTCAGTGCTGCACCGGCGATTGCGAGAGCGAACCCGACTCCGGGACCGTAGAGGTACCCGAGGAGGACGGCCACAGAAGAGACCGGCCACAGCAGGAACGGGCGAACGAGATAGAGCGCGACCAGCGCGACGCCGAAGACGAGCGGGCGAGCAGCGAACGCTTCCAGCCCGGAGAAGACCGCGCCGGGAGAGAACAACACTGCTGCAAGGCCGGCGATGCTCAACAGGCCGGCCACTCCGAGCAGTTGTCGCCTGGTCGCGGCGCGCATCATCGGAATGCGGTCCCACGGCATCAAACGCTTTGTGGTCGGAGTCCATCGGTGTGGGTGTGACGAGGGATCTACCGAGCGACCCGGTCCGCGAGCGGATCGAACTCGGGGTCGAACTGCTCGCTCACTGCGAAGACCAACAGCTAGACCTGTCGGATGCACTCGACCGCATCGAGACAGTCACCACCGACCCGGCAGTCACCAGAGAGATCCTCGACACGGCAGAAATGCGAGGACTGATCGACCGGGAGGGCGGCGTGATTCACACCGATTCCGGTTCGTTTCTCAGCTTCGAGGCCGACGTGGTCGAACGCGAGGGCGAGTTCGTCTGCAAACGCTGCGGATCGGACATCTCGACGGGCTATTTCATCCAGTTTCGGGCCGGCGAACACGGCCCGTTCGGTTCCTCGTGCATCCGAAAGGTGACCGGACGGGAGTGAGCGCCAGATCGGAACGACCGTCAGGTCTGGCGGCGAAGTTCCTCGATCAGCTGCTGGATCGTCTCCCGCTGTGTCTGGAGTTCCTCGCTTTGCTCGGCGAGTTGTTTCTGCTGGGCCTGGACCGCCTCGGTGAGCGCCGCGACCTGCTCGCGTAGTTCGGCGATCTCCGCGTCAGCGGCCGACTGCTGTCCGCCGGGTTCGCTCTCGACGGCTGTCTCCGATGAGCGGCCGCTGTTGGCCTCTCGTTCGGCCGTCTCGGTTGTGCCCTCTGCAACGACAGTCGGGCCGCTGCCCCCGACAGCCGAGTCGTCACTGTCCGGCGACGCGGCGTCGGTCGAGTCCTCGGTCGCGTCCGCCTCGCTGTCGCCGACCAGCGGCGAGATGTTCTCGTCGAGACCGAGGCCCTCGGCTCCGGTCGGTTCGGAGGGGGATTCGGTCTGCTGGCCGATTTTCTCGTTCAGTTCCTCGAGCGAGTCCACGTCGTGGTAGGCAAAGATGGCATTCGTCAGCGTCTGTCGGAGTCGGCGGGCCTCGTCGCTCGGTGCCTTGATTCGCTCCGGCCGACCGCTGACGGAGATGACGATTTGCGTGGCGACGTTTCCCTCCTCGAAATCCAGTCCAGTCACGTCCTCGAAGGGGTACTCCTCGAAATCGGGGTCCCAGACGTACGCGCCGACGTGTTTGACCAGACGCGAGTCCGTGACGATGAGCGTGAGTTCGCTGAACAGAAAGACGCCGGCGACCGACTCCTCCTCGCCGAGCACGCCGGCCGTGCCGAGCACGCCCGCGAGCAACCGCGAGAGCACCTGATCCGTTCGACTGTTCGTGATCTTGAACTTCTCGACGCTGTCGACGTATTCGAGCGCGAGGGTCGTCTTCCGCCGGCCTTCAGAGACTTTCAGCCGCTCGATATCGTGACTGTAGCTCTCGATTGTCTCGTCGCTCAACAGCCCCTCTCCCCGGTACAGAAGCGTCCGCGTCGGGGTGAAA
Organism: Natronomonas sp.; assembly: GCA_047617345.1. Classification (GTDB taxonomy): domain Archaea; phylum Halobacteriota; class Halobacteria; order Halobacteriales; family Haloarculaceae; genus Halovenus. Next base: position 12,155 of record JBLGCM010000005.1, read on the forward strand.
CAGATGACGTCCTCGTCGCCCAGACTCACCGCCGACTGGATCGTCTCCCCGTCCGCTGCCTGTGTGATCCGATCCGGTATCTCCATGCTCGGGATGTTCCCGCCAGTGTATATAAATCCGCGGGTCACGCCGGGCTCAGTCCAGCGTCTCCGCGATGACGTTTCGGTACTCCCGGATCGTCTCCGCGTCGAGGTCGAGTGAGTCGCCGTCGACCGAAAGCGAGAGCGTGCCGGACCCGTCGGCGGATCCGAGTCCGACGACCGGCGCGACCCCATCGAAGGCGGCCCGGACCTCCTCGGGCGCGGTCGTTTCGAGAACGATCCGGCCGGGTTGTTCGTCGAACAGCGCCGGCAGCGAGCCGTCGAGTTCGACCGAGGCACCCGCATCCGCAGTGACCATCTCCGCGAGCGCGACGGCGAGTCCGCCGTGGCTCACGTCGTGGGTCGCGAGCGTACTCTCTCGGTCAGCGACCGCGGCGGCCGTCTCGACGAACTCGCTCGGATCTTCGGGCACGGTCGGGAACTGATCGCTTCCCCCGAACTGCGCGAGGTACTCCGAGCCGCCGAGTCGGCCGCCGCGCTCGCCCGCGAGCGCCCGGTCACCGACGACCAGGATCTCTCCCTCACCCGACAGCGACAGGGGCGGAGCGTCGTAGCCGTCTTTCGTGCCCACGACGGCGAGTGTCGGTGTCGGCGGGATCGGGCCGCTCGGCGAGTCGTTGTACAGCGAGACGTTGCCGCCGACGACAGGGATATCGAGGGTGTTGCACATATCGGCGAGTCCGTCGACGATGTCCGAGAAACCGCCGTACACGTCGGGTTTCTCTGGGTTGCCGCCGTTGAGACAGTCCACTGCGGCGTGAGGGGTCGCGCCTTTTGCGGCGAGGTTCGTCGCGTTTTCTAAGGCGACAGCACGCGCGCCGTCGTACGGAGCGGCGTCGGTCCAGTTCGGATCGGCTCCGGAGCTAAAAGCGAGTCCCACGTCGGCCTCGCGAACCGAGAGGACGGCCGCGTCGTCGCCCGGTCGGACCGAGGTCCGGACCTGCACTTCGTGGTCGTACTGCCGGTAGACCCAGCGTTTCGAGGCGGTGTTCGGGCTCGACAGGACGGATTCGAGCGCCGTGGCGAGGTCCACGTCGGGGAGGTTGCGCGTGGTGTCGGGCTGTGGTGCTGTCGGCAGATCGTTCATCGGCGCGCCCTCGCCGAGGAAGTGTGCGTCCACGTCGACGACCGTCTCGCCCTCGAAGGTACAGCGGTAGTTGCCGTCGGTCACTTCACCGATGACGGAGGCGCCGAGATCGTACCGCTCGGCGATAGCGACCACGTCGTCGACGTTTTCCGGAGCAACCTCGTAGCACATCCGCTCCTGGGATTCCGAGAGCAGGATCTCTAAGGCGTTCATGTTCGGTTCGCGCTGGTGGACGGCGCCGAGTTCGATATCGGCACCGAGACCGCTTTTGGCAACCATCTCGCTCGACGCGCCGCCGAGCCCCGCCGCACCGAGGTCTCGCGCGGACTCGATCAGATCCTCGTCGAGCAGGGCTTCGCTGGTCTCGATCAGCAGTTTCTCGGCGTAGGGATCGCCCACCTGCACCGCGGGCCGGTCTTCCGTCTCGGCGTCCTCCGAGAGGTCTTCGCTGGCGAAGGAGGCGCCGCCGAGCCCGTCTCGGCCGGTCGCGTTGCCGACGAGGACGAGTTTGTTACCGGGCTGTTGGGCCCTGGCGGTGACCAATCGATCGGGGTCGTCGATCAAGCCGAAACAGGCGACGTTGACGAGCGGATTGCCCTCGTAATCCTCGTGGAACGCCACGCTTCCCGTTACTGTGGGAACGCCGATACAGTTGCCGTAGTGGCTGATTCCCTCGACGACGCCCTCGAAGAGATACCGGGAGTGTTCGCGGTCGAAACCGCCGAAATACAGCGAGTCAGCGAGCGCAATCGGGTATGCTCCCATCGAGAGCGTATCCCGGACGATGCCGCCGACGCCCGTTGCCGCCCCGTCGAAGGGGTCGACGTAGGAGGGGTGGTTGTGGCTCTCGATGCCCAGCG
>JBLGCM010000006.1:0-13955 GCA_047617345.1 Natronomonas sp.
AAGGTATCGGAGTTTTCGATCACGCCCGCGGCGTGGATGCCGCTCTCGTGAGAGAAGGCGTTCGCGCCGACGACGGGCTTGTTGCCCGGCACCGGAACGTCCGATTTCTCCTCGATGATCCGGGAGTGTTCGGTGATCTTCGTCGTGTCGATACCGGTATCGACGTCGTACAGCGACTCCAGGGCCATCACGACCTCCTCGTAGGAGGCGTTGCCGGCCCGTTCGCCGATGCCGTTGACCGACACCTGGGACTGACTGGCACCGGCCTCGTAGCCGGCCAAGGCGTTGGCCGAAGCCAGCCCGAAGTCGTCGTGGGTGTGGACGTCTACGCGCGCACCGCCGGCGTCGGCGATTTCGACGACGTTGCCGACCATCTTCTGGAAGCGAGTCGGCGTCGCGACCCCGGTCGTGTCGGGGATGTTGATCCAGTCCGCGCCGGCGTCGACGGTCTGCTCGACGATATCGAGCAGGAACCGCTCGTCGGTGCGTGTCGCATCCATCGGGGAGAACATGCACTCGGCGCCGGCCTCTTTCACGCGCTCGACGGCTTCGACGGCACGCTCTGTCGCGTCCGCGCGGGTCGCGTGCATCGAATCTTCGAGTTGGACGTCGCTGGTCGAGACGAAGACGTGGACCATATCGACGCCGCTGTCAAGCGCTGCCTCTACATCTGCCTCGACAACACGCGCCAGCCCGCAGATCGTCGTCGTACTCGCCTCGACGATGTCACGGACGGCCTCGAACTCCGCGTCGCTGTTAACGGGGAAGCCAGCCTCGATGACGTGGGTTCCCATCTCGTCGAGCAGCGCCGCTATCTCTCGTTTGTCCTCGTAGGAAAACGACGTTCGTGGCGTCTGCTCGCCGTCACGCAGCGTGGTGTCGAAAAGTCGTGCGTCTGTAATCTCAGACGTACTGTCCAGTGTACCCTGGAAGAACTCGATCCGCCGGGGATCCCGACGTATCCTCGTTGTTGGACATAAGCGTTCGAAGAAGGACGACCCAGACATATATATTTGTCTACGTGCCGCGACGCCGACTTCAGCCGCCAGCGCGTGTGATCTGGTAAGATATACCGTGTGGGCTGTTCACTCGGGTATCCGTCTGAGTTCGATTTCGAGGCTGGTCTCCGCTTGGGGAAAGGAGAGCGACCCGTAGCCGTTCTCGACGATCCACTTGACGAGCCAGAGTCCCAGGCCGGTTCCGTGTTCGAGCTGTGTCTCGGTCCCGCGGCGGAGCGCGTGTCGGTCGCTGGCCGGCATCAGGGGATCGGGAGCCTCGACGTGCATCCGGAGCGTTCCCGGCGCGGTGGGCTCGTAAGATACCGACGCCGTCGGCGGATCGCTCTCCTGGCAACCCAGGACGGTCGCGAACAGCTCGAACAGCGCGTCGCCGAGGTTGGCGTCAGCGAGGACGGTAATCCCCTCGCGACCGTCGATCTCGACCGTCGCCCCGGGATAGACATCTCCGATACGGTCGAGGACACGTTCTAGCAGCGAGTCCAGCGCGAGGTCTGTGATGTGCCTGCGGTCGAGAGTGTCCTGCACGTACTGTGATTGATCCGCGATCTCACAGACGCCCGCGACGTGCTGGAGGGCGGTATCGAGGCGCTGTCTGTCCTGCTCGGAGAGGCGGTCACTCTCCTGGAGGAGTTCGATGTTCCCGGTGACGACGTTCAGATCGTTGCGGATGTTGTGCCGGAGGATCCGGCTGATGACTTCGAGACGCTGCTCGCGGCGCTGTAGCCGCCGCCGGGACTGGGCCAACTCGTAGGTCTGTTCGAGCATCAGCGCCGGGTTCAGCGTGGTTTCGTCCCGTGATCGGTACTCCTCGGGCGGGATGTAGTAGGGGTTCTCACAGACCGTGTACCGATAGACGATCTGCTCGTGGGTCCACAGCGCTTTCGCGGCAGATTCCTGGCAGAACTGGTCGAGGTCGTACTGACACAGCGCCGAGACGGGGTAGTCGGGACAGGTCGCGTCGAAATCGATCTCGAAATCGAGGACGTGATCGAACGGGATCTCCGTGTGGAAACACCACGTGTTCTCCCCGGCCACACAGAGTCCCTCGTAGCCGTCTTCGAGACTCCCCTCGACGGCGGCTTCGAGCGTCGAGATCATCCGGTCCGGCTCGAATCCAGATTCGAGATAGACCGACGACGCGTCGCTGATCTCCAGATCGCCCGCCTCGATCCGCTGTTGTACGTCGATTCCTGTCTCTTCGAGGGCCGCCTCGATTTCCCAGCGCTCGTTGGTATCCAGAAGATAGAGACACCGCCTGCCCGACTGCAGGCCGTGACAGATGAAAATCGCCGCCACCTCGATCTGTGTCTCCGGCTCCTGATAGAACAGCGCCAGGTGGCGTGAGAGATCCGACTGCCTGAGTTCGGCGAACAGCCGTTCGCTCCGCTGCTCCCCGGAAAACAGCCTGCCGTTCGTCTCAAGCGCGTCGGTCTCAGTCATGATGATAAATAGTCATTTATGGGGTAGTCCCAAAGTAGTACTGCTTTCGTCATCTGTCGTTGTCAGTTGCGCCATTCCGAATTTCCCACACCAGCGCGTTCTCTGCCGCCAAGGCTACGCCGACGGCCAACGGAGCGATGCCGCTATGACACACGGCGGCGGCGTCCGCTCCGTTCAGCGCTCTGCGGTCGGGAGCGTCACTTTCTCGCCGTCGGCGTAGACCGTCGGCTCTGTGAGTATGCCGTCCGAGTGGATCGGAACCTCGATATCGCCGCCGATGCCGTGGTCGTCGCCGATGGCGACGTGGACGGTCCCGCCGGCTTTCTCGTCGAGCAGCACCGAGCCGACGAGGTCAGTCACGGCGATGTTCGTCCCGATACCCAGTTCGGCGAGGTTGTACGCGTCCTCCCCGACCTCCGCCGCGGCCGCCTCGACCTCCCCGCGCAGCCCGTCGTCCTCGATACTCGTCACCGTGCCGTCCTCGACGGTGAACTCGACGGTGTGACCATCTTCCAGCTGACCGTGGGGCATCATCGTCCCGTCGACGACGACAGTTCCGTCCGCGGATTCCGGACTGACGAAGACTTCGCCGGCCGGCAGATTCGAGAACTCGCCGGCCTCGTGAACGATACCGGTATCTTCGAGCCACTCTCGATCACCCGGATAGAATGTGATATCGGTTCCCTGCGGCGAGGTGACTCGTATCTCCTCGGCCCCACCGACCTGTCCGAGGACGTTCGCACACTCCTCGCGGATGCGCTCGTAGTCGGCGTCCAAGCCCATCAGAAAGACGCCGTCGGTAATCCCGGGGAGTGTCGCCATCCGTGCGCCCGCTTCACAGGCCTCGACGCGGGCGGTGGTGTGGCTGAGACTTTTCGTCGTCGGCGCGAGGACGACGTCGCTGTGTCTGATCGCCGCGGCGACCGGTTCGGGCGGTTCCTCGCCGTGCTGGTCGCCCGGTGGATAGCGGAGGACGACGGTGTCGTCGGTGATGCCCGACGCGACGGCGTACAGCGCCTCACCGATTGCTCTGCGCTCGTCGTCGGTGACGATTGCACAGGACTCGCCCGGCTGGAGGTTCATGCACTGCTCGACGGCCGTCCGTGCTGGGGCATTGAGCGACCCGTTGGTCATAGACGGCACAACGGCGGGAACTCGGATAGTCGTTACCCCTCCAGCCGGTTCTGGCCACCGGAGTAGCCGAGGTCCGGAGAACAAAAGGCTATCTTTCTCGCCTACGAAAGGCGGTGTAATGGAAGTCGCGATTATCACGGTCGGCGACGAACTGCTCGCGGGGGATACGGTCAACAGCAACGCGACGTGGCTGGCCGACCGTATCGAACGACGCGGGGCGACCGTCGAGCGGATCCTCGCACTTCCGGACGACCGCGAGGTGATCGCCGAGCGAGTCCGGGCCTACAGCGACGCCTTCGATGCGGTGGTCGTCACCGGCGGAACCGGGGGGACGCCGGACGACGTGACCGTGGAGGCCGTCGCCGACGCCTTCGACCGCGAGATGGTCGTCCGCGAGCCGGTCCTCGAAACTATCGAGGAGACGATCAGCCGCTACGAGGAGGCCCGCCCCGAGCTCGAACTGGACATCGACATGGAAGCGGAGGCCTCGCTGCCTGCGGAGAGCCGACCGCTGTCGAATCCCGAAGGGCTCGCACCCGGCTGTGTCATCGAGAACGTCTACGTCATGCCGGGGATCCCAGACGAGCTAAAGGCGATGTTCGAGACCGTCGCCGAGGCGTTCAGCGGCGACAGCCGGTCGACGTTTCTCTACACGGTCGAGCCCGAGGGCAACATCGTCTGGGCGCTCGACGAGGTCCAGTCGGAGTTCGACGTCTCGGTCGGCTGTTATCCCGACCGCGACGAGGGACACAACCGACTGAAGATCACCGCGACCGATCAGGATGCGCTGGACGGCGCGAAGTCGTGGTTTCTCGACGAGATCGACGCCAGCGAGGAGAAAGTCTCGCGCGACTGGTCTTAGCGCTCTGTCAACGATTCGAGTTCTCCTTCTTTCCCGTTGATCCTCCGACGGTAGGCCTCCTCGTTCTCGAAGTTCGCCGATTCCAACTGCGCCCTGAGCGCGAGCAACTGCATCTGGAGTTCGCGGGCCCGGTCGGCGTGTTCTTCGGGAATATCGTCGGGCAACTCCTCGGGGAACTCCTCGGTCATGCCCGGGGGTTGGCGCGAAGCCACCTCGGTGTTTCGCTCCCGGAACTAATCGTCGTCCGCTGGTCGACTGGTCGCCGTCTCAGCGCCCGGTATCGGTTCCGCAATTGCGCCCATCGTTTCGTGAACGCCGAGCACCAGCGCCGGGACGACGATCATGAAGATGTGCTCCTCGATTGGAATGCCAAAGAGGTCGTAGCCAGTTCGCATCGCGATCTCGAAGACGCCGACCTCCAGCGTGTACCAGTCCCAGACGTACGCGACGGGGTAGACGGCAGCGATGGTCCGGGCCGCCGACCGGAGCGCACCGGCGTAGGAAAGCAGGCCGAACGCCGCGGTCCCGAAGGCGATTTCGGTCGCCAGATAGGTGTACGAGCCCAGTACTGTGATGTCGGGCAGAGCCGTCCCAGACAGCGGTCGGAACCAGACCGCGACCAACAGGAAGGCGAGGAAGACGTACGCCCCCCGAATGAGCAGCATCGTCGCAATCGTCGGCCTGGCGTGGCGGGCGACGAGTACGACAGATCCGAACGCCAGCGCGGCGATCGGCGACGCGGGGGGGAAAAGCCCGCTCACTGTTCCCCAGAGCACGCCGACGAGGCCGAGCAGAAGCAGCGAAACGGCGACGGTCCGGGCGGGCGAGCGGCCGAGTAGCACGGAAACAGTCCGCTTGTCGATGGAGCGGTCGTACTCGAAATCCTGCTCGTCGTCGATGATCTTCACGCCGGCCAGCGTCGTCAGAAAGACCAGCGCAAATCCGACGATTGCGGGCGTGAACGTGCCGGTCTGGACGAAAAATCCGCCGAGGATTGCCAGCGCGATACCGGTCGGGTAGCCCAGCGTCGTCGTCACCGGATTCGTGTCCAGTTGCGGCGCGTGCATGTAGCCGATGAACCACGTCGGAAGCGTGATCAGCGCCGCGCCGGGACCGGCGAGAAGACCGAGTGCGAGCGTACAGCCCGCGAAGCAGACTGCCGCCCCGGCCAGTGCGACCCGACAGCCACGACTCGTCAGCGGGTGATCCTCGTCCTCGCCGCGCTTGTAGAAGTCGATGTAGCCGTCCTTGACGTGAGCCGTGTAGACCGCGAAAAACATCGCGGCCATGTGGACCGCGCCGAGTCGCATCGACACGTCGCCGGCGACGACCGCGCCGAACCACGAGGCCGCGAGCGGCGGGAGCATGAAGACCGGATGGACCTGCGAGAGCAAGGCGGAGATCTCCGCTCGAACGCCGGACTCGTGCCGTGCGAATGTCATGTGTTTCCATGGGTCTTGAACGGATTAACAGTATCGGAGACGCGACCGAGCACTGCGCGCGATTCGGTTCGCCCCCCCGCCGGTAGATCGTGCCTATGCACTCGGTTCCTCAGACAGGGACGTGTTATCACCACGGCATTTAATATAAAATGTATCGCCACCGTAATCTTTTTTATCACTTTCTAAGTAGAATACATCTGTGAAATTAGAACATGTCGTATTATTCGGATTATTCGGTGTCATGTTCGCCTGTGCTACGGGCGGAGTAACCGCGCAGACGATGCAACACGATAGCTCAGTACAGACCGCCGCCGCCGTAGACGGTGACGACAATTGCAGCGACGATTTTCCGGAAAACGAGGAGGGAAGTAGCGGCGACGTCCCGATCGAGATCGCGATGGACAACGGGACCACCGTGACGGTAACGTTCGGTGAGTACGAGGAGGGTCAGTTCATCAGATTTGACGCCACCGTCCGGGACACCGACGGTGACGGCGAAGCGGTGTTGTACTTCAATACGACGGCGTTTGACGGACCCGACGACGGATTCGTCGCTGGTGAGGGGACCGAAGTGATCGCGACCGACAGCAGGTACGTAGACGGGCTTCCAAATATTGCGACGGGCGTCTACGACGTGTTCGCTTCCGCAGGTGAGACGCCGTGGTACGAATCTGCCCCGGCAGACACAGCCACCGTCCGCCTGCGAGAGAGCCCGACAGCGGGGAGCACCTACGAGAGCGTGTCGGTCGAGGTCCCGGAGAACCCACGGTTCGATATCACCGGTACTGATCTCGGATCGACGTCCGTTTCTGTCGATGAACGAGTCCGAGTCGACGCGACCGTCAACAACACGGGAAGCGTCGCGGAATCGTTCAACGTCACCCTGCAGACGGAAAACGAGGAACTCGAGACGGACACGGTCTCACTCGGCGCTGACAACGAGACTGTCGTCACCTTCGAGCACAGTTTCGCGGACGCAGGGAGCTACGAACTCGCGGTTGAGAACGTCGGAATCGGCACTGTGACCGTCGAGGCAGACACTGGGGGAAGATCCGAAACGAATGACAGCGACACGGACGAGAGCGACGACGGTACCGGCCCGGGATTCGGGATGGGTATCGCGTTGGCGAGCCTGAGCGGCGTTGCGTATCTCCTCACACGACGGGGCGAAAAGAGCGGGTAGTGAACGGCCGACAGGACAGCCGAATCGCTGCTCGGTCTGTCCCGTCGCAGGGAGGTCCGTGGTCGTGCGCGATAGATCGCCACACGCACCTGAAACGATCACTCGATGACGAACATCGGATCGCCCATGTCGACGCTGTCGCCCTCGCTGATCGCCACCTCGGCGATGGTGCCGCCGTACTCGGCGACGATGTCGTTTTCCATTTTCATCGCTTCGAGCACGCAGAGCACGTCGCCAGCGGCGACCTCCTCGCCCTCGCTGACGTTGATTTCGAGGATCGTTCCCTGCATCTCCGCCGAGACGGTCTCGCCGTCCGCGCTGACGCTCGCGGAGTCGGAGTCGTCCTCGCCGGGGCCGGCCCTGTCGGGCCGCCGTGACTGACTGCCGCCACCGCCGCTATCGCCGCTCGGGGCCTGGATCGGCGCCGCGCCGCGCTCTTCGAGTTCGACCTCGAAGCGCTTCCCGTCGACCTCGACCGTGAACTCCCGCTGGGTGACCTCCTCGTCGCCCTCGCTGGTCGAGGTCTCGGTCCCCCACTTCTCCTGGGCCTCTTCGATGCGGGCGTGGTCCATGTGTTCGTCGAGATACTTCGTCGTGTGCATCCCGTCGACGAATCGGTCGTCGTCGAGCATCATGCGGTGGAAGGGAATGATGGTCACGATGCCGTCGATCTCGTACTCCGCGAGGGCGCGCTTGGCGCGTGCAATCGATTCCGTCCGGTCCTCGCCGCTGACGATCAGTTTAGCGACCATCGAATCGTAATCGGTCACCAGGTCGTCGCCCTGCCGCAGAGCGTCGTCCATCCGGACGCCGACCCCGCCCGGCGGATCGTAGGTTTCGAGTTTGCCGCCGGTCGCCGGTGCGAACTCGTTGGCGGCGTTCTCGGCGTTGATGCGAAACTCGAAGGCGTGACCCTCGATATCGACGTCATCCTGTGAGAAAGATAGCTCCTCGCCCTGTGCGATCCGGAGTTGCCACTTGACAATATCGATACCCGTGATCTCCTCGGTGACGCAGTGTTCGACCTGAATCCGGGTGTTGACTTCGAGGAAGTAGAAGTCGGCGTCCGGGCCGAGCAGATCGCCGGGGTCGCGGTCGGTGTCCTCCTCGACGAGAAACTCCACCGTGCCGGCGTTGACGTAATCGGCCTCCTGTACGCCCCGACGGGCGGCCTCGCCGATCTCCTCGCGCAGTTCGTCCGTCAGCGCGGGCGAGGGTGCCTCTTCGAGGACCTTCTGGTGGCGGCGCTGGAGCGAGCAGTCACGCTCGCCGAGGTGGCGGACGTTACCGTGGCGGTCGGCGACGATCTGCACCTCGATGTGTCGCGGATTTTCGAGGTATCGCTCCAGATAGACCGAGTCGTTGTCGAAGTAGGCCTCGCCCTCGCGTTTGGCGGTGTCGAGTTTGTCCTCGACCTCCGCTGGACCGTGAACGACGGTCATCCCGCGACCGCCGCCGCCGCCTTCGGCCTTGATCGCGACCGGGAAACCGTGCTCCTCGCCGAACTCCTCGACCGCTTTCGGTTCGGTCACTGGCTCGGTCGTCCCGGGAACGATGGGAACGCCCGCCTCGCTCATGATCGTCCGAGCTTTGGTCTTCTCGCCGAGCTGTTCCATTCCGTCGCTGGACGGGCCGACCCACGTCACTCCCTCGGTCTCTTCGACCTTTCCGGCGAAGACGGCGTTCTCCGCGAGGAAGCCGTATCCGGGGTGGATCGCGTCCGCGCCCGAGCGCTTGGCGGCGTCGATAATTGCCTCGTGGTCGAGATAGGAATCGGCCGCCCGCGCCGGGCCGACGTTGTAGGCCTCGTCGGCGTACCGGACGTGGCCGGCGTGTTTGTCCGCCTCGCTGTAGACCGCGACGGTGTCGATTCCGAGATCTTCACAGGCACGCATGACCCGAACCGCGATCTCGCCGCGGTTCGCGACCAGTACCTTGTCGAATGTATTTCCTGTCATGTGTTAGTATCTATCCGTTCGTCCTGCAGCAGTCCACCGATCAGTCGGTACAGCCCCGGGGACTCGCCGGGGTTTGATTCCGATCCCTTCGAGGCGGCCGGCGAAGGCGAACCGCTCGCCATCCCATCGCTCATCGTCCGACTCGGAGCCGCTTTCGACCGCGGCGGCGGCCGCCTGCTGATCGCTAACGTGCGCCCCCATGGCCGCCGAAATCGCCGCGGCTTCCGACGCCGAGGCGTCCGGCGGGAGCCGTACTTGGTGACCGTCGATCTGTACCGATTGCATCTCCTCGTCCATACTCGTCCCCTCCATATCAAAGTGGGATGTTCCCGTGTTTCTTCTCCGGTTGTGACTTCCGCTTCGACCGCAGCATCTCCAGATCGCTGATCAACTGCGGGCGGGTCTTCTCCGGTTCGATCACTGCGTCGACGAACCCGCGGTCGGCCGCGCTGTATGGGTTGGCGAACTGGTCGCGGTACTCGTCGATGAGTTCCTGGCGGCGGGCGTCGGGATCGTCCGCGGCTTCGAGTTCGTCGCTGTAGAGCACGTTCACCGCGCCTTTCGGCCCCATCACTGCCACCTCGGCGCTCGGCCAGGCGTAGTTGACGTCCGCGCCGATGTGTTTCGACGCCATCACGTCGTAGGCTCCGCCGTAGGCCTTCCGCGTGATGACGGTCATCAGCGGCACCGTGGCCTCGGAGAAGGCGTACAGTAGCTTCGCACCGTGGACGATGATCCCGTTGTGTTCCTGATCGGTACCGGGCATGAAGCCGGGAACGTCGACGAAGGTCAGGATCGGGATATTGAACGCGTCACAGAACCGCACGAATCGGGCGGCTTTCCGGGACGATTTGATATCGAGCGTGCCGGCGTTGACGCGGGGTTGGTTGGCGACAACGCCGACGGAGTGGCCGTCGAGTCGACCGAAGCCGGTGACGATATTGCGGGCAAAGGAGTCAGCCACCTCGAAAAAAGAGCCCTCGTCGACGACGCTGTCGATCACGTCGACGATGTCGTACGGTTTGCGCGGCTGATCGGGGACGATTTCCCGCAACTGTTCGTCCTCCCGTTCCGGATCGTCCCACGGATCCAACCGCGGCGGATCCTCGAGGTTGTTCTGTGGCAGATAGGAGAGCAGGTAGCGAATGTCGTCGAGTGCCTCCTTCTCGTCGGCGGCGGTGAACTGTGCGACGCCGGATTCGGAGGCGTGGGTGTTCGCCCCGCCGAGCTCGTCGAACCCGACCTGTTCGCCCGTGACCGTCTCGATCACGTCCGGCCCGGTGATGAACATGTGACTGGTGTCCTCGACCATCATGATGAAATCCGTGATCGCGGGGGAGTAGACCGCCCCGCCCGCGCAGGGCCCCATGATCGCCGAAATCTGCGGGATGTAGCCGCTGGCCTGCTGGTTGCGGTGGAAAATCTCCGCGTAGCCGGCCAGCGAGTCGATCCCTTCCTGAATCCGGGCGCCGGCGGAGTCGTTCAATCCGATCACCGGTGCGCCCGTCTCCATCGCCTTGTCCATGACCTTCGTCACCTTCTCGGCGAAGACCTCGCCGAGTGATCCCCCGAGGACGGTGAAGTCGTGTGCGAAGACGAAGACTGTTCGACCGTTGACGTCGCCGTAACCCGTCACCACCCCGTCGCCGGGGAAGGCCTTCTCCTGCATATCGAAGGTGTGCGTGCGGTGAGTTCGGAACTGGTCGAACTCGGTAAAGGTTCCGTCGTCGAGGAAATAGTCGATGCGTTCGCGGGCGGTGAGTTTCCCCTTCTCGTGTTGGGATTCGATGCGCTCTTGTCCGCCGCCTTTGCGTGCCTGTTCCCGTTTCTCTCGTAGTTCGTTGATTCGATCTTCCATCGTCATAGCTTCGTACTCCCGACCATCCGTTGGCCGTTGAATGCGCCAGCAACGCCAAAAGGATTCCGCAACAGGCTGGGCGGAGAGATCGGTCGTCGCGTACTGTCGGCCGAAAACCAGCCACAGTGAACCCGCTCGCCGACGTCAGTGGTCCCGGGAAACGGTCACCGCTCGGTCAGTCCGGCCTGCCGCGCCGCTTCCTCCGGGTTCGCGCCGTCGTGGATGACGGCCGCGACCGCTTCGGTGATTGCTCGGGGCTGTTCGTGTTGGAAGATAGAGCGCCCCATCGAGACGCCCGCGGCACCGGCGTCGACCGCACCGCGAACCATCGAGAGCGTCTCGGTATCGGTCCCTCTGGATCCGCCGGCGATCACGACCGGGAGTCGTGTCGCCTCGACGACCCGCCGGAAGGTCTCGGGGTCGCCGGAGTAGGCGGTCTTGATCAGATCCGCGCCGAGCTCCTCGCCGAGCCGGGTCGCGTGGGCGAGATCCGCCGCGTAGCCTTCGGGATTGTCCTGGTCGCGAACGTCGTGGCCCCTGGCGTAGGTCATAGCCAGCACCGGCATCCCGTACTCCTCGGCGGTGCTGGTCAGTTCGCCGAGTTGGCTGATCTGATCCGGCTCGTGCTCGCTGCCGACGTTGATGTGGAAAGAGACGGCGTCGGCACCGGCTCGGATGGCGTCTTTGACAGTCGCAGTCGAGCGTTTGTCCCGCTCGTCCGGACCGATCGACGTCGAGCCGTTGAGGTGGACGATATAGCCGGCATCGTTTTTGTTGTCGTGGACCCGCGGCGCGATTCCCTTCTGTGTGAGCACGGCGTCCGCGCCGCCGCGCGTGACGGCGTCGATTGTCGGTTCGATCTCGGCCAGTCCTGTGACTGGACCGAGTGTGATTCCGTGGTCCATCGGGACGATCAGGTGTTTCCCACCTGTCCCGATGCGGTCGAGTCGTGCGGACTTCCCTGCGGTCATCGTGTCACCCTCTGGCATAAGCGAATATGTTAGTTCCGGTTGCGGTCGGTCTCACTGTTGGACGGACGCCCCGGCCAGCGCGCCCTCGCTCAGTTCGCGGGCCTTCGCTTCGAGGCGGTCGGCAACTTCCTCGGTCGAATCGCCGTTCTCGTAGCCCTCCGCGACGATATCGACCAGCGCCGAGCCGACGATGATCCCGTCGGCACCGGCCCGAACGATCCGCTCGGCGTGCTCGCCGGTCTTGATCCCGAAGCCAACGGCTCTGGGCACGTCCCAGTCGGAGATCCGGGCCAGCGACCGCTCGGTGTGATCGGAGACCTCATCACGTGCGCCCGTCGTTCCGAGCCGTGCCTGCACGTAGACGTAGCCCGAGACCTGCTCTTTCATCCGTTCGAGCCGGTCGCCTTCGGTCGTCGGCGCGACGATGAAGACCAGATCGAGGCCGAACTCATCGCAGGCCGACCGGAGCGGTCCGGCCTCCTCAGCGGGCAGGTCCGGGACGACGAATCCGTCGAGACCGGCGTCGGCAGCGGCCTCGACGAACGACCGCGGCCCGTCGCTCTCTCCGTACTGGTAGATCAGGTTGTAGTAGGTCATACAGACCAGCGGCACGTCCACGTCGAGGTCGCGGACGAATTCGAGATAGCGCTCGGGGGTCATGCCCGCATCGAGCGCGCGGACGATCGCCTCCTGAATCGTCGTCCCCTCGGCGATGGGTTCGGAGAAGGGCAGGCCGAGTTCGATAGCGTCCGCGCCGCCGCGGGCGAGCGCTTCGACGTACTCGATGGAGGCCTCGTAACTCGGGTCGCCGGCAGCGAGATACGGAACGAAGGCGGGCCCGTCGGCGAAGGCGGCTTCGAGACCCATCAGATCTCACCCCCGATCTCGCGGAAGATGCTCATGTCGGGTGCGTTCTCCAGTTCGCGGTTGCCCGTCTCCTCGATGACGGTTTCGAGGTCCTTATCGCCGCGGCCGGAGACGTTGACGATGACGGTGTCGCCGAGGTCGTCGTGGTGCCCTTCGAGATATCCGAACGCGTGAGCCGTTTCCAGCGCGGGGATGATCCCCTCGTCCTGGGAGAGGCGATGGAAGGCCTCAAGCGCGGCGTCGTCGTCGACGTTGACCGGTTCGACTCGCTCTTCGTCGACGAGGTGAGCCAGTTCCGGGCCGACGCCGGCGTAATCCAGTCCCGCCGAGACCGAGTGCGATTCCATGATCTGGCCGTCGCTGTCCTGTAGGAGTTTAGTTCGAGCGCCGTGGAGCACCCCCTCCTCGCCGGTCGACAGCGAGGCGGAGTTCGGCGCAACGCCTTCTTCCTCGTCGACAGAGAGCGAGGAGCCACCGGCCTCGACGGCGTACAGGTCCACGGAGTCGTCCGGAACGAAGTGGTGGAACGCGCCCATCGTGTTCGAGCCACCGCCAGCACAGGCGAGGACGCTGTCGGGCAGACCGCCGGTCTTTTCTTGGATCTGCTCGCGGGCCTCCTCGGAGATGACCGCCTGGAAGTCCCGGACCATCGACGGAAACGGGTGCGGACCGACGACGGATCCGATCACGTAATGAGTGGTTTCGACGGTTCGCGCCCAGTCTCGCATCGTCTCCGAGATGGCTTCCTTGAGCGTCCCGCGGCCGGTGGTGACTGGATTGACCTCGGCACCGTTGGTCCGCATGCGGAAGACGTTCGGGCGCTGGCGGGCGATATCGGTCTCGCCCATGTAGATCTCGCAGGGCATGTCGAGATGTGCCGCGGCCATCGCCGTCGCGGTGCCGTGCTGGCCCGCCCCGGTCTCGGCGATGATCCGCTCTTTGCCCATGTACTTCGCGAGCAGGACCTGTCCGAGCGCGTTGTTCAGCTTGTGTGCGCCGCCGTGGAGCAGATCCTCGCGTTTGAGATAGACCTCGGTGTCGTACCGCTGTGAGAGCTGATCGGCCCGCTGCAGCGGCAGGGGCCGACCGCCGAAATCGGCCATCCGATCGCGGAACTCGTCCATGAAGCCGCCCTCGTTGTCGAGGACGTACCGCTCGTAGGCATCTGTCAGCTCTTCGATAGCCGGCATCAACGCCTCCGGCACGTACTGTCCGCCGTAC
>JBLGCM010000007.1:0-12625 GCA_047617345.1 Natronomonas sp.
AATGTACGCAGAACTCCGAGAGATTCCGGACGGCGAGTACCGCGCGGCGGACGTACTGGAGGGAGACGGAGTGAGCGACCGAGAGATAGCCATCGAGGCGACTGTGACCGTCGACAGCGGATCGATGACCGTCGATTTCGCGGGGACGACATCGCAGGTCGCCGGCAACGTCAACGCGCCGCTGGCGGTTGCGAAAAGCGCCGTCTACTTCGTGCTTCGGTGTGTGACCGATCCGGATATTCCGCCGAATCACGGCTGTTACGAACCGATCACGGTGCAAGCGGCGGAGGGATCGTTGCTGAATCCGCGCCCGCCCGCTGCGGTCGTCGGGGGCAACGTCGAGACCAGCCAGCGGGTGACGGATGTCGTCTTCGCGGCGCTGGGCGAGGCCGCGCCCGAGCGCGTCCCGGCGCAGGGACAGGGAACGATGAACAACCTCATCATCGGCTCGTCGTCGTTCACCTACTACGAGACAATCGGCGGCGGAACGGGAGCGAACTCCGGCGGTGACGGCCTCTCCGGCGTTCAGGTCGGCATGACGAACACGCTGAACACGCCGGTCGAGGCGCTGGAGGGAGCGTACCCGCTCCGGGTCGAGCGGTACGCGCTCCGGGAGGGGACCGGCGGCGAGGGGCGGCACCGCGGCGGGGATGGGCTGATCCGGTCGCTCACGGTCGAACAGCCGGCGACGGTCTCGCTGCTGACCGACCGCCGAGCGAACGCGCCCCGGGGTGTCGCCGGCGGGGGGCCGGGAGCGGTCGGCCGGAACCTGATCGACGGCGACCCGGTTCCGGCGAAGGTCACGCGGGAGGTCCCCGCCGGAACGACCGTTACCGTCGAAACGCCCGGCGGTGGGGGATACGGAGAGCCGACGGAACAGCGAGACCGGGACTGAGCTACCGCAAGTCGTCGATTTCTGCGAGCAGGTCGTCGACATCGGGGCGATCCCACGTCGAGGAGCCCTCGTGAGAATAGGCGGTCGTCGGCGACTCGCCGCGGAAATCGAGCAGGACGGCTTTGGGCATCCAACCGAAGAAATCGCTCAGCCTTCCCAGCGGGCCGAACCGGACCGGCTGATCGTAGCTCGCCTGCCACTCCCGGACCTTCTCGACGGGTTCGGGGACAATCGAGACGACCGCCGTCTTTCGGCGCTGGAACGCCTCGTACCGGTCGCGGATCTGCTGGACCTGCCCCCGGCAGTTCGTGCAGTAGTAGTCGCGCTGGAACAGGAGCAGGACGAAGTCGTGATCGGCGCCCAGCGCGGTCAGCGAGAGGGGGTCGGGTCCGGGGCCGACGTTGGGAAGGTCGAAGCCGTCGAGTGTCTGCATACCGGGGCTTGGGTTCGAGCGGACAAAGGGCTGGCCCGAGAATCGCCGGGCCGTCAGGTACAACAGAGCCGGGACCAAGCAACGGACATGACCAGAGTGGCAGTCCGAGAGGGATTCGACCGGTTCGTCAGCGACGCAATCGAACGGACGGCGGCGGAGTTCAGCATCTCGACGGTCGTCGGCGGGATGGACGGCGGCGCGCTCGACCAGTTTCTCGGCGATTCCGACGTGCTCTACGAGACGGTCGTCGAGCCGGAGCTGGCGGAGTATCGACAGCAGACGCTCGACCAGTTCGAGGTGATCCTCGACTGGGTCGAATCTGACGACGACATCGCGGCGTACAGAGCGGAGCTGCTCGCGGCCGGCCCGTTCGCCGAGAGCATCCGCGACGACCTGCCCGCACAGCGTCGGGAAACGGTCGAGGGTCGGTTGATCGAACGGCACCGACGGCTCGGCGACGCCGTCAGGGGTCTCGTCGCTTCCGAGGAGACGGACTTTTGGGCGGCCGCCCGGGCCGAACTCGACCGGGAGGCGGCCGCGGAACTCGTCGAAGAACACTTCGCGTTCACCGGCCCGCTCACTGACCACCGCGACGCGTTCGCGATGACGGCGACCATCGACCCCGAGGATATGCTCGGCGGCCTCGGCGGGGTGTTCGGCGGATCGACCTTCGACGTGGACTACACCGACGAGGCGCTGCGGGCGATGCGCCACGCCGAGCGCGACGTCATCGCCGACGCCAGGGCCGAAGTCGACGAGCGTTTCGAGAGCTGAGTACACAGCCGCCGAACGGTCAAATACGCGCCGGTCGTAGCCCGGCTGTGACCGACGACCCGTTGACGATTGCCGAGGAGTTTCTGCTCGCGACGCGCCGCGGCGAGTCGACCGACTCGGTCCGCGAGCTGCTCGCAACTCTCGACGACCGAGTGCTCTTCGATCACCTCGACACCGATGCGGCCAGACTGGCGTTCTGGATCAATCTCTACAACGCTGCGACCCAGGACGCACTGGCGCGAAATCCGGAGCGGTACGAGGACAGACGTAGTTTCTTTTCGAGTCCGATCGTGGCTGTCGCTGGCGAAGAGGTGAGCCTCGACGACATCGAGCACGGAATCCTCCGGCGCTCCTACAGCAAGTACACCCTCGGCTACGTTCGGTCTCCCTTCCGCGACGAGTTCTGTTCCCGACACGCCGTCGGCGAGCGAGCAGACGGCCGCGGCGAGCGGGACGGTCCGCGGGAGGCCGGTCCTGTGTAGCGCCCCGCTCCCCCCGAAAAGGGCGTTCGCTCGGTGAGCGCGTCCGTCTCGTAGTCGGCGTACTCGTTGGCGTAGTGGGTGCTGGCCGCCAGCGGCAGGAGGGCACAGCAACCGGCGAGCAGGGCCGACCACGAGAGCGTCGCCCCGCCCGCGAGCGCGATTTTCGCGCCGAAGAGGTAGACGCCGACGACCAGCGCGAGCTGAGCCGGACGGCTCGTCTCGAACACCACTCGTGCGAGCATTCGGGGCGATGTCATCGGCGGATATTCGGCCTGCGGAGGGATGTCGGTTCGGGCTCGAAATCGAAACGGCTAACAAGAGCCGTCGGATACTGACAGGTGAGCCGAGGTAGCCTAGCCTGGCCAAGGCGCCTGCTTCGAGAGCAGGTCTCCGTAAGGACTCAGGAGTTCAAATCTCCTCCTCGGCGCTTTTCCCCGAACGGCAGTGAGAGATAAACGGCCAACGACGAGATTTGAATGAGCGAACACGCACGCTCGACCAACGGGAAGAGACCGTGTTCGCGTGGTTCAAATCTCCTCCTCGGCGTTTTGCTGATCTAACTCGGTGAGCGAGCGCTTTGCGTATCGCGAATACGGCTCGGTTCGAGATACGATAAACGAGGAGATTTGAGCAAGCGAGTCGCAGCGTTCGAGCAGCACGAGAACGAACGTCTCGCCAGTTCAAATCTCCTCCTCGGCGCTTTTCCTCGAACGGCAGTGAGAAACAGTCACCGCACCGCGGCGAGCACCGAGCGGACGCTCTCTCTGCCGTTTTCGACGAGCGCGGCGGGGAAGGTCCAGCGCGCGTCGTCGAGCGCCTCTCGGAGCGCGCTGCCCGGATGACTGGTGATCCCCGGCCCGTGGCCGACGAGGATCCGCTCGGGGTCGAGGCCGGCCAGTTCCGTCGGGGGCTGGAGCCGCCGGAGCAGTTCGAGCCCGAGCCGCTCGTCGCCGACGCAAAACGAGTCGAGCGTTCCGAGCGATTCGGGGACGACCAGCGTCCCGCTGGGCTCGTGATACCAGAAGACCTCCTCCCAACTGGGAAACGGCCGGCAGGGGAGGATGCGAAACTCCGGAGCCGGCGAGAGAGTGTACCGTTCGACGGGCGCGTCGACGAGGGAGTCGACGCGGCCCAGCCACTCGGGGACGTAGACGGGCACGTCGTGGCGGCGAGCGAATAGCCCGGCATCGCGGGCGTGCCAGCAGGACAGCACCGCGACACCGACGACGTTGCCCAGCGGGGCGATCCGTTCCTCGACGTTCGGCGCGTCGAGGGGGTCGAGCAACCAGACGCCGTCGGCGGTGCTGATCGCGTGACTGCTGCGCTGGCCGCGTTCCTCCGGGTGAGCGATCCAGCTGATTCCCCCCTCCCACTCGACTGTGACGCGTGCGCCATCCGACTCGCTACGCTCGAACACGGGCATAGAAATACCGAACGACTCGGAGAAGATAGAACTACCGGAAATCTGACAGCCGACTCACTCGCAGATGTCGAGGAAGTTCTCGAAGACAGCCTCGCCCTCTTCGGTGTGGGCGACTTCTGGGTGCCACTGAACGCCGTAGAGCCCGCGGCCGGGGTCGCTCATCGCCTCAACGCCGCAGACGTCGCTCTTTGCGGTGCGCTCGAAGCCTTCGGGGACGACCTTCACCTCGTCGGCGTGGCTGGCCCAGACGCGGGTGTCGGGCGCGAGCGAGCCGACGAGCGGGTCCTCGTCGTCGGTGATCTCGACGGTCACGTCGGCGTAGCCGCCGTACTCCCCGGAACCGACCTCGCCGCCGAGTTCGTCGGCGATGATCTGCATGCCGAGACAGATGCCGAAGACAGGAATGTCGAGGTCGAGATACGCCGGGCAGTTGCCGATGCGATCCATCGAGGGGCCGCCCGAGAGGACGATTCCGTCGGCGTCGATCTCCGCGGGCGGGGTGTCGTTGTCGATCAGTTCGACATCGACGCCCATGTCGCGCAGCGCACGCTGTTCGAGATGCGTGAACTGCCCGTGGTTGTCGATTACGTCGATTCGTGTCATTGCACCACCGTAACGGACTGGCTCATTTATGTCTCGCGTTATCCGGCCGGCAAAAATCAGCGAGCGGGGATTCAGAGACCGACGCGAGCAGTCAGATCACACTCGTCACACCGTAGTTCGACGGATCCGTCGTCGAACCGGGGACCGCGGACGACGTCGCGGGAACCGCATTCCGGGCAACTCAGCCACTCGTAGATTGATTTCGACTCGTGTCGGGGACTGGAGGACATGTCTACCGGTAGAGTACAGAGCGATATCAACGAACGGGCTGATATCCAAAATCTGAAATCGGACCGGCTCTAGATAATCAAAATCCGGCGACGTGGCCGTCCTTTCGTGGCTCGGTTGCGCCCGAGAGCACGGCTCCGCTCTTGCGGGTCGCCTCGGCGCCGCCGAACTGCAGCGGCGGGAGAACTCGAACGTCGTGGCCCTTCCGGGCGAGTTTCGCGGCGATGCCGTCGGCCATTCGCTCCTCGAGGGCGACCGACCCGTCGGCGCGGTACCGCCAGCGCGGCGCATCCAGCGCGGCTTGCATGGGCATCTCGTAATCGATCATGTTCGCGAGCGTCTGAACGTGACCCTGGGGCTGCATATACCCGCCCATCACGCCGAAGGACATCCAGTCCTCGTCGTCGAATCGGGCGAGGGCGGGGATCAGCGTGTGGAACGGTCGCTTTCCGGATTCGAGGCTGTTGGGCACGTCGCCGTCGAGTGAGAAGGAGGCCCCTCGGTTCTGGAGCGCGATACCGGTTTCGCCCGCGACGACGCCGCTGCCGAAGCCAGCGAATCGGGAGTTGATGTAGGAGACGACGTTTCCCTCGGCATCGGCGACTGTCAACAGGACCGTGTCGGCGTCCTCGCCGGCCGAATCCGGCGTCCCGACCTCGACATCCGCCAGCACGCCGTCGGGCGAGTACCGCGTCGCGCGCTCGCGTGCGTAAGACTTCGAGTGCAGCGGTGGCACATCCTCAAACTCGGGATCGGTGATGTAGTGGTGGCCGTCGGTGAAGGCCAGTTTCATCGCTTCGACGAAGGCGTGAACTCGCTCGGGCGACTCGTAGGGACAGTCGCCGGCACCGATCTCCTCGGCGATGTTCAGTGCTTCGAGTGCGATCTGTCCTTGGTTGTTCGCGCCCAGCTCGAAGATTTCGACGCCGTTGTAGGTCGTCGAGACGGGATCGAGCCACTCGACCTCGAAGTCCGCGAGGTCGTCAGTCGTCATGAATCCGCCTTTCGACTGGATCTCCTCGGCGATTGCCTCGCCGATCTCACCCTCGTAGACGACATCCGCACCCGCTTGGGCGATGCGTTCGAGCGACCGGCCGAGTTTCGGGAGGCTGACGTACTGGCCGGGGTCGGGCGCCTCGCCGTCGAAGAGGTACGCCTCGCGCGCGTGCTCGTCGGTGAATAATTCCTCGCCATGTTGCCACTGAGCGGAGACGACTTCGGTCACCGGGTAGCCCTCGGTGGCGTACTCGATTGCTGGCTGGAGCACGTCACCGAGCCCGAATCGACCGTGTTTCTGGACGGTCGCCTCCCAGCCGCGGGCCGTACCGGGGACGGTAACGGTGTGCGGGCCCTGGTCCGGCATCGTGACACCCTCACGCTGTCGGTCGGCCCCGTAGACCGTCTCTTCGTCCTCGTCGACGGCCGCTCGAACCTTCTCGCGGGTCGCGCCCCCGGGGGCGTGTCCGCAGGAGCGCATACCGCCGACCTCGCCGTCCGCGGTTCGATAACAGGCAAAGACATCGCCACCCAACCCCGTGCTCGTCGGTTCGACGACGTTCAGCGCCGCCGCCGTGGCGACGGCAGCGTCAAAAGCGTTGCCGCCCTCGCGGAGGATCGAGACCCCCGCCTCGGCGGCCAGTGGCTGGCTCGTCGCGACGACGCCGTTCGGTGCGTAGACTGTCGAGCGACGCGAACCGTACCGATCTAGATCAGGTTCCATACCCCTCGTTCGTCGCCCTCGCTGAAACGCTTTTTCCGGCACTGTCGACACGACAGTATTGGGCGCGCTCGGTTGGGCAGCGAATGCGGATCGAACCGCTCGTTACGCCTGCCCCCCGCACTTTTCCCTTCGACTGTGAGACGGTGTGTATGGGAACTGACGAACCAGAGATCGCCCCCGAACAGGGTTCTTGACGACGTAGAAATGCGCGTGGGGACGGTGACCGACGTGGCGGAGTTCCCCGAAGCCAGGAAGGGCGTGTACAAACTGACGGTGGGGGAAGTCGCCGGTCTGTGACAGGACTGACCGAAAACGACGAGAAAGGCGAACTGCTGGATCGACAGGTCGTCACCGTCGTCAATCTCGGAACAGCCAACATCGCTGGCTTCGAGAGCCAGCGTCTGGTCTTCGGGGTCGACGACGCGGACGGCGAGGTTTCCACCGCCGACCGGACAAACCAGTTGCCGACGGCGAGGGGATCTACTAACCGCTCGGGTCGTACCGCTCGGCGGCCGTCTCGAAAGAGAGCTCTTCGTGCTGGCGGGCCTTCCTGGTCTCCTGCTGTGCGATGGCCTCCGGATCCGGGCTGGCGTCGTCGTCGATACGCGCCCACGACTCGTGGACCTTCGCGTGACACCACCGACAGAGCGAGACCGTGATCTCGTGGGAGGGGTCACCGCTGCCCTCGACGGAAGCGTCAGCGTACGAGAGGTGATGTGCCTCCAGTAGCGGACGCTCGTCGTCGTGAGCCAGCCGCTGTTCTGACAGCCCGCAGCGGATGCACTCTTGGTCGGTGTTGCGTGCTCGGAAATGCGGGCAGTCCTGCCACTCCCACGGCCCAGTCAGCCCCTCCTCGTCGATCTCGCCAGCGACCGGACACTGAAAGCCGTCGCTTCGCAGATCACTGGAAAACTGCGGATCCCGGTCACCGCGCTCGACGGCGAACCGACATTTTCCCTCGTCGGTCAGGTGGTCGCACCGGTCGACGAATCGGTAGGGGTCGTCAACGCCGACCGACGTCCCCGAATCGGTCTTCTCCATATGCGGCTTTCGGGGCGGTCGAATGTGAATCTGTAGGACGGCCACGGAACACGAGACACGGACGAACCGACATACAGGCTTCCCCGCCACTAGACATGGAGAGGGAAAATCAGAGCGAGACTGCTGACGAGCCCCCGGTTCGTTACCGGTATTGTGAGACTCCCCGGTAGTTATTCATACGAGGAGTCGACGTATCAGGTATGTCGGAGACGAGACACAGCCGGGCTGACTTCGGGAACGGAGGGCTCAACGAGCACGTCGATGTCGATTCGCTCGTTTCGGAGATCGAACTAGACCGCGAGGAGATCGAGTGGCGGAAGGATTTCATCGGCCTCGACGAGGAAGATCGGCAGCGACTCACCACCGACGAGGGGGTGTTCAGAGCGCACGCCGACGAAATCGAGGAGGTCGCCAGCGCTAACGAACGACAGGCCGAGACGATCAGCGCGATCGACGCGACGGCCTCCCGGCTCAACAGCGACTAGACTTTTTTACCGAGGAGTTCACCCACGAATCATGACCAACGGCTACGTCGTTCACGAGCAGGGAGACACACTGGGCGAAGGCGCGTCTGATCCCCGTATCATCGCGACGAACGTCGAAATCGCCGACTCGACGCTCTCGCAGATGCGCGGGCTGATGTTTCGCTCCGAAATTCCCGAGGAGTTCGCCCTCGTGATGGAGGTCGGCGGCGGCTTCTCGTTGTTCGGCGGCCCGCCCCGGCAGTTCGTCCACATGCTGTTCGTGAGCCACGCACTCGACGTGATCTGGCTGGCCGACGACGAGGTCCGCAAAGTCGCCCGGATGCATCCCTGGCGCAGCGTCGGAATGGCGAAGGCGGACCGCATCCTCGAACTGCCAGCGGGTGCGGCCGATGGGATCGAAGTCGGTGATACCGTCCGGATCGTCGACGAGAGCGGCGGTCCACAGTGACCGTCGACAGGTCCGCCTCGCGGGTCGCGCTCACCATCGAAAAACGACCCCCTCGTCGCGGACGGGGACTGCAAAAGGCAGGCTTATATATCTGCATACCGCCAACAACGAGTGTAGGGTAACATGACCCGTGATCGATTTATTCGGGGGCCACCCCGAAACTAACGCACTCTCCGACGCTTCCGACGTACAGTTCCTCGATACGACGCTCCGGGATGGCGAACAAGCCCCTGGTATCTCGCTCACCCCGGACGAAAAGGCACGTATCGCTCGCAAACTCGACGATGCGGCAATCGATGTAATAGAGGCCGGTAGCGCCTGCACAGGGGCGGGCGAACGCAAGACGATCCAGCGCGTCACCGATCTGGATCTGGACGCGACAGTGACGAGTTTCTGTCGCGGTATCCAGAACGATATCGATCTGGCGATGGACTGCGGCGTCGACGGGATCGACCTCGTCGTCCCGGCCAGCGACAAACACGTCAAAGACAAGGTCGGGATCACGCCCGAAGAGAACGTGGCCAAGACTGCCGAACTCGTCGAGTACGCGAAAGACCACGACCTCTGGGTCGAGGTCATCGGCGAGGACGGCTCTCGGGCCGACCTCGACTATCTCGAAGAGCTAATGGCGGCATCGCTGGACGCCGGTGCGGACCGGGTCTGCTATGCCGACACCGTCGGCCACGCGACGCCGGATCGAACGCTGGAAGTCGTTTCCGCACTGTCCGATCTGGGGCCGACGAGCACCCACACCCACGACGACCTGGGGCTGGCGGTCACCAACGCCCTGGTCTCGATTGCGGCGGGCGCAGATCTCGTCCACGGCACGATCAACGGCATCGGCGAGCGGGCGGGCAACGTCGCCCTCGAAGAGGTCGCCATCGCTCTTGACCACGGCTACGGTGTCGAGACGATGAACCTCGAAGAGGTCTACGAACTCGCCCAACTCGTGGCCAACAAGACGGGCATTCCGCTGGCACCGAACAAGGCGGTCGTCGGCCAGAACGCCTTCACTCACGAGTCGGGCATTCACACCGACGGCACGCTGAAAGACGACGCCATGTACGAGCCGTACCCGCCCGAGAAAGTGGGCCGGAAACGACGGCTCGCGCTCGGAAAGCACGCTGGCCGCGCCGGCGTCGAAGCCGCGCTGGACGAACACGACGTGGCGGTCACCGACGGGCAGCTCTCGGAGATCGTCTCCCGAGTCAAGGAGATCGGCGACCGCGGCAAGCGCGTCACCGATACCGACCTCTTGCGGATCGCCGAGGAGATCAGCGGTAGCGACCGCGAACGCCGCGTCGAACTGCTCGATCTCACGGCGGTCAGCGGCGTCAGCCCGCCGACGGCGAGCATCCGACTCGACGTCGAAGGCGAGACACGGGAAAACGCCGCGACCGGGTCCGGCCCGGTCGACGCCGCGATGAACGCGGCCGTCGAGGCGCTGTCTCACGAGATCGACGCCGCGCTGGAATCGTATCACGTCGATGCGATCACCGGCGGCACCGACGCCATCGTCACCGTCGAGGTGGAGATGTCACGCGGCGACGACACCGTCGCGGTCGCGAAAAGCGACTCCGACATCACGCGGGCCTCGGTCACCTCGATGGTCGAAGCGATGGACCGACTCATCGAACGCGACGACGAGCAGGTCATCGCCGACGACTGAAACGGTCGGTTCCGGCCTGTTCGATCCGTATTTTTCGTCAGTGACGGAGTGACACCGATCGAAGGTTTGCGCCGGAGTCCGCACAGCAAAGACGTATGGGCGAGACCGTCTCCGATAGCGAAATCAGAGCAGGGACCCGGATACTTGAAAGATCTCTCTCGACTCCGCCGAGACGGACCCGATCTGGCTCTCCAGCCTCTGGGAAACACTCACTGAGAAACCCGCGGGGAGCAAACAACCAGATATTTTGGCCGCTTTCGGCGAGAGCGGTTAGATGGTCTGTCGAAAAGCCGATATCGCGCGGGCTTGCGGTTCCGACAGAATTCGGTAAAAATACCGGTTATATAACGGGTACGAAAGCTGTCAGGAATGGCGACTAATACCTGCCTCCGTTCTGGATTCGGGGTCGAATTTACCCGATAGCGAGGGTGAAAGTAGTGAGCGTGTGTAGCGTCCGGTAATGTATGGAATGATATACACAGGCCGAGCCGGTCCGGCCGGTGAGAGCGGATGACCGGCCTCTCGGTCGTGACGTCGTCGTGGCTCGACGACCACCGCGACGAGGTGGTGGTCGTCGACGTGCGCGACGAGAACAGTTACGAGTCGGTCGGACACCTCCCCGGCGCGGTGAACGTTCCCTACGAAGCAATCCGAAATCCCGCCGGCGGGACGGCGGGCCACCTCCCCGCGCCCGCGGAGTTCGCGGAGTTGTGTTCGGGCGTCGGGATCGACGAGGAAACGCCGCTGGTCGCCTACGACGAGGGCCCCGGCGTCTACGCCGCCCGCCTGCTGCTGACCGCGGCCGCCTTCGGCCACGAGGGCGAACTCTCCCTGCTCGACGGCGGCTACGACGACTGGAGTGACCGCTACGAGACAGAAACCGGCCCGGTGGGAGCGGACGGTGGCGCGGACTACGATGCCGGCGAGCCCGGACCGCCCGTCGTCGGCCGCGAGCGCGTCGAACAGGCTGTCGCGGACGACGAGACGGTGCTCGTGGACACGCGCTCGGCGGCGGAGTACGATTCGGCGCACATCCCCGGCGCGGTCCAACTCGGCTGGGAGGACCTGGCGGCCGGGGGATCGCTCAAAGACCGCGGGGAGATCGAACGAATTCTCGCCGACCGCGGACTCTCCCCCGACCGCGAGATCGTGCTGTACTGTAACACAGCCCGCCGTCTGAGCCACACCTACGCCGTGCTCTCCGAACTCGGCTACGAACGGGTCTATGCCTACGAAGGAAGCCTGACGGACTGGATACGCGAGGAGTCAGCGGACTGGAGTCCGGCGGGACTCGAAGCG
This sequence comes from Natronomonas sp., assembly GCA_047617345.1. Taxonomy (GTDB): domain Archaea; phylum Halobacteriota; class Halobacteria; order Halobacteriales; family Haloarculaceae; genus Halovenus. Next base: position 11,501 of record JBLGCM010000007.1, read on the forward strand.
CAGGTCCGTGAGTACGCCGACGAGGGCTTCGACGCGCTGCTCGACGCCCACGGCGAGGGGGTCATCGACCGACTGAAACTCGTGGGGCTGTACCACCAGAAGCAGCGCGGCTACTTCATGCTCCGAACGAAAGTACCGGGCGGCAGCCTCGACGCCGAGCAGGCCCGCGTGATCGGCGAGGTCGCCGAGGAGTTCGCCACCGCGCCGGAAAAGCACGGCGGCAGCGAGCAAAGCCCGGAGTTCGGCGACGCGTACCTCGACATCACGACCCGTCAGGACATCCAGATGCACTGGATCGAACTCGAAGACGTGCCGGAGATCTGGGACCGGTACGAAAACGCCGGGCTGACGACGATGCAGGCCTGTGGCAACTCCGTGCGCAACGTCGTCGCCTGCCCGGTCGCGGGACTCGATCCCGAGGAGGAAACCGACGCGGGGGCCATCGCCGGCGAGATCACCGAGCGATTCCTCGGCGACGAGCACTACGCGAACCTCCCCCGGAAGCTCAAGGTCTCGGTGACGGGCTGTCACGAGAACTGCGCCCGCGCGGAACTCAACGATCTGGGTCTGTTGCCGGCCCGGAAAGGCAGCAGCGTCGGCTTCAACGTCAAGATCGGCGGCGGCCTCTCAGACGGGCCGCGGATGGCCCGCGAGTTGGATCTGTTCGTCCGGCCCGACGACGTGGTCGAACTCGTCGAGGCGACAGCGGATTTTTTCATCGAGCGCGGGAGCTACCTCGACACCGCGGTCAACCGCCTGCGCTTTCTGGTCGCCGAGTTCGGTGTCGAGGCCGTCCGCGACGATCTCGAAGCGCGCGTCGACTTCGCGTTCGAGCCGGCCGGTGCGTCGCTGACCGAGCGGTACCGCGGCGATCACGTCGGCGTCCACGAGCAGGCCGACGGGCGCCGCTACGTCGGACTGAACGTCCCAGTCGGCCGGATGGGCGGCGACGAGTTCGTCGAACTCGCCGATCTGGCCGACGAATACGGCAGCGGCGAGGTTCGGCTCAGCATGAACCAGAACGCCATCGTCCCGGGAGTCGAGTCCGGGGATGTCGACCCGTTCCGGTCAGAAGATGTGATCCAGCGGTACAGTCCCGATCCCGGCCCGTTCACCCACGGCGTC
>JBLGCM010000008.1:0-12588 GCA_047617345.1 Natronomonas sp.
CGACGGGCAATCCGATGGACGTGAGTGTCGACGGGGAAAATACCGCCGCGTTCGCCGGAAAAGAGGAGCACGCAATCGGCCGTTTTCGGTCCGACACCGTCGATCGAAAGCAGCGCCTCTCTGACTGCTTCCGGATCTTCGCCCGTCACAAAGTCGTCGAACGCCTCGGCGGAGCCGTACGCTTCGAGTGCCCACTCGGCGGCCCCGATGATCTGCTCCGCCTTTCGATTGGACAGTCCCGCCGACCGAATCGTCTCGGCGAAAGCCGCGCGGTCGGCGACCGCGAGCGACTCCGCGAGATCCCCGCCGTCGTCGTAGCGGTCGAGCAGGTTCTCGTGGGCGGGTTGGCTGGCCGCGTCGCTGGTGTTCTGACTGAGAATCGTCCGCACCAGACACTCGAAGGCCGGGCGGCCGCCGAAGGTCCCGCCCCCGTCGCTGAGTTCGCTCTCTGTTTCGATTGTCGCACCGCCGTCGTCCGGAAAGAGCACGAACTCGTCGGGATCGAGATTGTCGTGGTAGAGAACTCCGAGCGCATCGACGACCGCCTCCGCTCGCGTCGTTGCAGCGACTTTCTCTGTATCGGCACTTCGTTGGAATTTCAGCCTCTTCAACGCCCCGCTGAACGCGTGGTTCCCACTCTGGCGGCTGAAATGACGGCTGTCTTGCGTCCGTCAGACGCCAGTCAGACGCAGCATGAGCATTTAATACATTTGAAACCGGTCATACGGCTGTGTCGACGTTTCGCTCAGATCCGCTCGACGAACTCGTGATTCCGGACGGGATCCACGTCGAGGAACACGACCTCGTGACCGAGGGTGATGTCATTATCGGGAGCCAGAGCACCGTCGAATTCGGGGTCCGGGCGGCAAACGTCATCGCGGGCGAGCGAGTGGTCTTCGGCGGCCACATCGAGGCCGAGGGCGACTGCCGACTCGATATGTGGTGTGAGGTGGCCGACAACGTCCTCGTCGGAGACGACGCCTACCTCGGCGAGCGCGTCCAGATCGGCGGCGGCCTCCGGGTCGCCGGTGACCTCGATATCGGCGACGATGTCGACATCGAGGAGGGGTTCGACGCCAACGGCCGGATCATCATCCGCGATCCGATGCCGACCATCGTCTTCCTCGTGATGTATCTCTCCCAGTTGTTGCGCATCGGCGAAGAGGAAGCCGCCGAACAGCTAGTCGCCTCGCTCGTCGACGACGACCACGGCCAGAAACCAGTCTTGCTCCCGAAGGGAAGCCGCGTCAGCGACGATGCCTGGCAGGTCTCGACGCCGGGTCGAATCGGTGACGACTGCCGGCTCCACGGTAACATCCGCGCGGAGTCGCTGGTCGTCGGCCGTGACAACGAGGTTTTCGGAAGTCTCCGCGCACGCGAGGGAATCACCGTCGGGGCCCGGACCGAGGTCACCGGCAACGTGACCACGCGCGAGGGAACGGTCCGCATCGGTCCCGACGCGGTGATCCGCGGCGACGTCTCCGGTGAGTACGTCGAAGTCCACCGCGAGGCAACTGTGGAGGGCGGGATTCGAGCGACGGAGGAAACTTCGATGGTCTCGGAAAACGTCATCGAGGACTCAGTCGTCCCGGAGCCGGAGCCAGAGCCAGCGACCGAGGTCGACGAGTCAGTCGAGGCCGTGGCTCCCGAAGCCGCCGACGAGAAACGACTCGGCCCGGAGCGGCCGGAAGACTAACCGACCGTCGGGAACCAAAAAGGCATTTCCCCGGGGCGGGAAAGAGGGGGTATGCTCTCTCTCGCGCTGGCCGGCAAACCCAACGCCGGTAAATCGACCTTTTACACCGCCGCGACGATGGCCGATGTCGAAGTCGGAAACTACCCCTTTACGACCATCGACGCGAACCGAGGGGTCAGCTACGCCCGCACCGACTGTCCCTGTCTCGACCGCGACCGCCGCTGTGACAGCGACGACTGCCGCGAGGGAAAACGGTACGTCCCCGTCGAACTGTACGACGTGGCGGGCCTCGTTCCCGGGGCCCACGAAGGCAGAGGACTCGGAAACCAGTTTCTGGACGAACTGACCGACGCCGACGCGATTTTACACGTCGTCGACGCCGCTGGTGCGACCAACGAGGAGGGAGAGCCAGTCGAAATCGGCGAACACGATCCGGTCGATGACCTGGATTTCATCGAACGGGAGATGGACCGCTGGCTGGCCTCGATCATCGAACGCAACTGGGAGACAATCGAACGGCAGTCCCGCTCGCCGGATTTCGACATCGACGACTCGCTGTCGGAGATGCTGACCGGCGTCGGCGCAACTGTCGCGGACATCGCGATCATCCTCCGAAACACCGACTACCCCGAGGACCCCCGCGAGTGGACCGACGACCACCGCCGCGAGTTAGCCCAGGAACTGCGCGCACAGACCAAGCCGATGATCGTCGTCGCAAACAAGGCGGATATCGCTCCCGAGGGAAACATCGAACGGCTCAGAGCGGCGGCGGAGTACGTTATTCCGACGACAGCGGACGGCGAACTCGCGCTCCGTCGGGGGGCGGAGGCCGGCGCCGTCGACTACGATCCCGGCGACGAGACCTTCTCGATCAGCGGGACGGTGAGCGACCAGCAACGGGAGGGTCTCGAACAGATCCGGTCGGTGACCGAACAGTGGGGCGGGACAGGGGTCCAGCAGGCGCTGAACACCGTCGTCTACGAACTGCTCGATCAGATCACCGCATACCCGGTCGAAAACGAGACGAAGTGGACCGACGGCAAAGACCGGATGCTCCCCGACGCACACCTGTTACCCAGCGGGTCGACGCCGCGGGATCTGGCGTATGCTGTCCATTCGGATATCGGCGAGGGCTATCTCCACGCCGTCGACGCGCGCGAAAACCGCCGTATCGGCGAGGAGTACGAACTCGAAGAGGGCGACGTGGTCAAAATCGTCAGCACCGCGAACTGAGTCCGGCGGTCAGTCGCCGGCAGCAGCCACGGAGTCAGCCGCTTGGAGTTGTTCCTGCAACACCGCACCGGCGTTGAGCGCGATCAGTCCGAATCCGACTTTCGTGACCAGATCGAGATAGACGACCAGTAACACGTTTGTCAGCACCGTCAGGAGGCCGAATCCCGAGGGACTGAGCAGCCAGATGATCGGGTAGATCGACCAGAGTACCACAGTCAGATTCCGCAAGCTACGGAACAGCGCCTCCGTCGCCTGTCCGTCGGCTCGGCTCGTGAGTGGGCCGATCAGGAGAGCGGCGAGGGCGAGATAGGCGAGGCCGGCGACAACGAAGAGGGCGAACCGCTCGACACCGGGCAACAGTGCAGCGCCGAACCCCCCCAGAATCACGACGACGTTGACCGCGACGACCTTGCCGATCAACGCCCGTCCGGCATCGACCAGCATCGCCAGATACAGCAGCAGAAGCGGCGTCGTGAGCAGCCAATCGATGTAGCGGGGGACGAAAACGGTCCGGCCGTCGACCGAGACTGACCCGATTCCGAGCGTCATCGCTACGTAGGCGGCGGCGGCGATTCCGCTGATCGCCGCGAGTGTCGCGTAGTATTTCCGGACGCTCGTGTCCGCACGAACCAGTCCACCGGCGAAGAGGGCCGTTCCGAGAACCATCCCGAACGCCCCGACGGCGAACCACGTCGTTGTCTCGCCGATCATGCTCGTCCCTCCAGTGTCTCGGCGCCAGTCGCCCGCTCTTGGCGGACCGCCGTCTCATCGAGGATCTCTTGGAGCGAACTGGCCTGCTCGGAAAGATCGTCAGTGCGGGCAAAGACCGATTCGACCGACTCCCGCTGGCGGTCGGCTGTCTCGACCACTTCCGTCGACTGGGCGGCGGTCTCCTCGGAAATATTCGCCACGTCGTCGATCATCGAAACGACCTGCTCGGCGGAGTCGGCCTGAGTGTCCGTCGACCGGTCGATCTCCTCGATTCCGGTGTTCACCTCTTCGACGTTCTCGACGATCCGTTCGAGTGCGTCGACGGTCTCCTCGACGGTCGACAGCCCCGACGAGATGCGTTCGCTGGTTTCCCGGATGTCGCCCGCGGTCTCGTCGGTCTGGTTCTGGACCTGCGAGATCAGCCCCTCGATCTCGTCGGTCGCTTCCTTGGTCTCCTCGGCGAGGCTCTTGATCTCGTCGGCGACGACCCCGAATCCCTCGCCGGCCTCGCCCGCGCGGGCGGCCTCGATGGAAGCGTTCAGCGCGAGCATGTTCGTCTGCTCGGCGATCTCGGCGATCAGATCGGTCACCTCGCCGATGGCATCCATCTCGGATTCGAGCTGTTCGATAGAGCGGACGGCGTCGGATGTCTTCTGTTCGACGGCGTTCATCTCGCTGATCGCCTGCTCTGCGGTCTCGCGGCTCTGCTGGCCCGTCTCGACCGCCTCGCGGGAGGTGTTGGCCATCTGAGCGGCGCTTGCTGCGATCTGCTCCGTCGCGGCCGAAATGTCTTCGATCTCTCCGGCGATGGTCTGGATTCGGTCGGTCTGCTCGTCAGCGCCGTCCGAAATCTCCTGGATCGCCGTGCTGACTTCGAGACTGCCGTCCCGGACCGTCGACGCGCGGTCGTTGACCTCCTCTGAGGCGACGGCGACCTCCTCCGCGAAAGTGTGGATCCGACCGACGAGTCCCTCGATCTCGTCCATCATCTCGTTGAACGACCCCTCGATTGCGATCATCGCGTCGTTGTCGCTCTGTGCATCCAGCCGACGGGTGAAATCGCCTGCTGCACAGGCGTCCATCGTCTCGCTGAACTCGGCGGCGTCTTCCTGCAGTCGCTCGTTGATCGTTTCGAGGCGTTCGCGTTCCCGTTCGACTTCCTGGCGGGCCTGTTCTGCTCGTTCTTTCTCCTCGGTTGCGTCCTCGCGGGCCTGTTCTGCCTCCTGGATGGACTCTTGGAGTGATCGGCGCATGTCGTCGAACGATTCGTACAGCCGTCCGAGTTCGTCCGAGCGGCGAGTCGACAGATTCACGTCGAGATCCCCGTCACCGATCTGCGTGGACTTGCGTTCGAGTCGACGCAGCGACGCCGCCGTGTTCCCGCCGACCGTCGCCGCGAACAACCCGAGATTGATGACCGTCAGCAGAATCAACCCCAGAACCCCCGAAAGGGCAACGTCGCGGACAGCAGTCACCGCGCCGGACTCCACCGCAGCCGATAACTCGGCAGCCACCGCAGCCCCGAATACCAGTGTCACCAGAACGATCTGTGCGAACCCGACACCCATCTTGAGCGTGAAGCTCTGTCGGGCTCGATCCGGAAAGAGAACCCTTGTAATCTGCATCAAGACGGGCTACGGCCCGAATCAAGTTATATGCCCGACCCCGGTTTTCAGTTTTGATACCGTTCTTGGAGACCTGTGTGGGGTTGTGGCTGTGCCTGTGTGCTATACGACAACGACACACACAGATTTATACTGATAGCAAGACTACGGGATCACATGGGCGAATCAACAAAACAGCGCGAACTCGAACCGGGGATGACCGTCTACGACGAGAGCGGAAACAGCGTCGGAATTGTCCGTGGAATCGACGAACACGGGTTTTACGTGCGGGCCGCCGACGACGTGACGGTGCTGGCAGAATCGAGTGGAGGGATCGAAGGTGGAACGGCGCTCATGTGGCGGTGCTGGGAGTGTGGCGAGATGGGACAGATCGAAGATATCCCCGAGGAGTGTCCGTCCTGTGGCGCACCGAAAGAAGATATCTACTACTGGCAAGAGGACTGAGAGGAGTCCTGTCGGCAGTATTGACACGCCGGGGGTGTAATAACGCATAAACGGCTGGGTCGACGAATCGGGGTATGAGCGAGATCCATCCGAACCAGCGCGTGGCCGTGTTGGCGGATTCGCAGAATCTGTATCACACGGCCCAGAGCATGTATACCCGCAATATCGATTACGCCGCACTGCTTGAGGAGGCGGTTTCCGACCGAGAGTTGACCCGCGCGATTGCCTACGTGATCAGGGCCGAGGCACCGGAAGAGGAGTCGTTTTTCGACGCGCTCAACGACATCGGCTTCGAGACACAGATCAAAGACATCAAGACCTTCGCTGATGGCTCGAAGAAGGCCGACTGGGACGTGGGCATCTGTCTCGATGCGATCACGCTCGCGAATCACGTCGACACGATCGTGCTCTGTACCGGCGACGGCGATTTCACCCGACTCTGTCACCACCTCAAACACGAGGGCGTTCGGATCGAGGTCGTCTGTTTCGGCGAATCGACCGCAGACGAACTTGTCGAAGCAGCTGACAGTTTCGTCGATATGAGCGAGAAGACCGATCGGTTTTTGCTCTGAGTGGTAGACCTAATCGATAACGAGCGAACGAGCGGCGTGTTTCACAGCGAGCGTGGAACCATCTGGATCCGGTGGGAGAGAAGCCACAAACTGTTTGTCGACCACAGGCAAAGACCAGAGGGATGGAACCGAAACGTATCGCGAAATGGCTCGGGATCACCGTCCTCGGGCTGTCCGTCGTGACCGGTGGTCTGTTCGCGGTCGGCGTGTTGGGTATCCCCGACGGCGGCCTGGAAGACAACGAGTGGGGAGCGGTCGAAGACGACCGGATCGAAGTGATCACGACCGTCTGGGTCGACAACCCGAACCCCGTCGGTATCGGCGGCGATACTGACGTCGAGTACGAGGTTGCGCTCGAAGGCGTCGAACTCGCCGCCGGAGAGGGTGAAGGCCTCGGCATCGATTCGGGAACGAACGAACTCGAACTGCGGACTGATCTCCGCCAGCAACGCCTGCCGGCCTGGTGGAGTGCTCACCTGAACAACGACGAGGTGAGCAATCTCCGGGTCGATGCGACGATCCACACCTCCGTCGGCCCGTTCTCGGGTTCGCCCGAGCACACGCACACTGACGAGATCGGAACCGATATCGAGGGTGCCCTCGACGAGGGGTTTTCCGAGTTCGAGGGTGAGTACACGGCGTCCGGAGTGGTCCTCGACGGCCCTTCGAGTGTGCGGGGTGAGCCGGGAGTCGAAATCCGGAACGCCACGACCCGCTGGGGGACGGTGACCGAACAACGAACGGAGATTATTCTCACGCTCGATATCTACAACCCGAACGCGCACCCGCTGCCGACCCCGGCGTTCGTCGGCGAGATGACCGCGAACAACGAGACGCTTGCCAACTGGTCGGCCAGTGATGTCGAAGTTCGAAACGCGACGGGAGATGCGATTATCCCTCCGCAATCGGCGGAAAGACGCGTTCTCGTTGTCGAGATGGACAACCGTGCAGTGCCGCCGTGGTTCACGACTCACGTCGACCGCGAGGAGTTTTCCGACATCGCGATCACCGGTCAGCTTGCGATGTCGATCAGCGGCGAACAGATTACGATTCCCGCCGAGGGCGATGCGGTTCGGTGTGAGTTCGATCTGCGGACCTCGATTTTCGTCGATCAGGAAGACGGTCTCGAACGCGGCTTCTGTGGCCCGACCCCTGTCGAGACTGCGGGTGACGAACTCGGGATGACGACCGAAGAGATCGAAGGCGGCGGCGGAGGGATCGAAATCGACGAAACGGATTTGACCGACGGATCGACGGACGACGGCAGTTCAGACGGGGATAGCGACGAATCACCGGATGTCGACGGCCCGGACGATGACGATTCGGACGACGGTTCGCTCCTCGCGCTCGGAGTCGGGCGCGAGCGGTAACACGATTCGGTGAGGGTTTCAGCGACGGATTTTCGGGGCGAAACGATTCGTTTCGCCCGTGGCATCCGGGCGTGGTCGGTTCGGCCACCAGCACCAAACCGAGCAGTTTTGCGGGCGGAGCCGAAAGTGCGATCATGGCTGACGATATCGAGTCTCTGCGGACGGTCGCGGACTACCAGTTCGGTCCCGGCGCGGGGGTCGCGCTCTTTCCGCGCGACGGCGAGGTGTCAGTGACACGGACGAGTTCCGGCCGGTTGCGCCAGATCCACGCCGACGGCGACCGGCTCGGTACGTACGAACAGGACGGCCGCATTCGACTCGGTATCGAGGGCGGCAGCCGCCTACAGGACGGGCTCGACAGCGGCGGCTACCGCGTCGTCGTCGGTGACGAGAGCGAACCGTTCGTCCGCGACGGCAAGAACGCCTTCGCGAAGTTCGTGACGGGTGCCGACGGGGCGATCCGACCGCGAGACGAAGTCTTACTCGAACACGAGGACGGCCGCCTGCTCGCCGTCGGTCGGGCAGAACTCTCCGGGCAGGGAATGTTAGATTTCGAGACCGGGATGGCCGTGCAGGTCCGAGACACGATTGGGTCTGCGTAGTACAGTATCGGCCACTAGACAGCGGCCAAGAAGTATATACCTTCAGCCTGATCAGTACGGGACATGACGTTTCGAGCAGTGTTATTGGCGGTACTGATGGTGGTCTCCCTCGGTTCGGGAGCAACAGCAACGACAGCAGCGGCACAGCAGGCCGAGAGCAACGCCTATACCGGGGTGCACGTCGAGTTCGAGACGGGAAGCAATTCGGTGTCGAACTACGCGGTGAACGACAACGTCATCGTGACGAACGCGACGATGCAGTCCGCGAGTGAGGTGCGCAACCGGGCGGATATCGATGCCGGAGTCGGTATCGATGCTATCGGGTCGATCGCCGGCGCGGAAGTGGAGAGTCGGACCGAGACCCGCACGAGCGTGAGCGTCGGCTTCTCGAACGGCGGTGAAATCCGGAGTAACGACAACGAGCGTGGCGTCGTGCAGTTCGTCGCCGGCGGCGAAGACCAGTTCGTACAAGTCGAAACCAGCAGCGACACCGAGGCGGAATCTGTGAGCGAGAGCCGAGTCGTCGTCGAAAAAGACGACGGGACGCAGGGAACGTTCATCGTCGTCGGCGAGGGCGAGGTCGATACCAACAGTGAGGGCCAGATCAACGCCGAACTCGAACGCGGCAGTGAACTCGCGTACCGTCAGTACGACGACGAGCGATCCGATACCGACGAGGAATCCGAGCGGATGATCGAAAACGGGACGGCGACAGCGGAGGTGTACGTCCAGCAGGCCGGCGAAGACGGCCAGGAGACCGCAACCAACGCCGTCGAGTACGGCAGTGAGACGACCGTCGAGATCCAAAACGAGAGCGAATCCCAGATCGAAATGACCGTCGAACGCGCACAGAGCGACGGAAAAGTTGTCCTGGCAAACGTCGCCGAAGAAGCCTTCGATAGCGCAGAGGACATCGAGGTGCTCGTCGACGGCGAGGCCGCGACCCGAGCGGACTCTTACAGCGCAGTCGAGATGTCCGCGGCCGAGGGTGACGAGCCGCGCTACTACGTCAGCCAGTCGGCGAGTGCCGAGGCCACGACGGACGTGGCTATCGGTATCGACCACTTCTCGGAGCGGACTGTGACGATGACCAGTGACAGTACCGACGATGGCACAGACGACGGGACAACGGACGGTTCCGGCGAAGAGACGACTGAGAGTTCCGATTCGGACGGGACCAGCAGTAGCGACGGGAACGGTGCCGGCTTCGGTATCTTCGCCGCACTCGTTGCGCTTGCCGGTGCGTTGCTCGCCGCGCGGACCCGGTAAGACCCGTTCCGGCCGGTGACAATCGAGAAGTCCGCAGGCGTGTGGGCCCCGCTCTCAAGAGCCCGTTTGGTCGTTTTCAGTCGACCGTTCCGGACTCCTCGCTAGCGTCTTCGTCCCCCTCGATGCCGAGCACCTCCGTCGGATCGAGATCCGCGGGTTCTTCGGTCCCGCCGACCCGAACTTCGCCGTCGGGGCCTTCGACGTACACGTCGTCGGCGAATCCGCCCTCGGCGTACGGATGCTCCGGCTCGTCCAGTTTCGCCGGCGTCGACGGCGCGTCGGCGACTCCGTTGGCTGGTCGGAAGTTACCGAGCGGGTCGTCGATCGTGATGCCGTGGGTCCCGAAAAACGCCTCGTATCGGTCGTAGTGCTCGCCGAGTTCCGCGACCGGAAACTCCATCATCTCCGTCCAACCGTGGTTGTAGAAGTCGAAATTCGCCTGGATGTGAGTGATCTCTCGGGCATCAGCCTCGGCGTGGCCCGCGTCGAGCGCCGCGACGTAGGTGTCCATCGTGGCCTCGAAGAAGTCGTGAAGATGATCCCGACGAGCCTCGCGTTCGTCCGCTTCGGCTCTGTCGAGGAAGATATCCGTGTGCATATCCACGAGTCGGTCTTCGACGATGTTCCCGACGACTGGCATCGTCAGCGCCTGTTTCGATGCCCAGTGGCGGACGTTCTGACGGATTTTCATCGGACACCGATACGTGAGCGAGACGCTTCATTGCGTCGGTCCCGGTGACCAGGAGATCAGCGGGCCACAGTGAGACTGCCGAGAACACCATTTCACAACTGAGAGCCATCACCGACGCCTGACAGCGAGGAGGCGAACGGAGGTTCAGCACCCGCAAAACGCGGAGGTAATCTCGTCCGAAAATAAGCCAGTCACGTGTAAAATACAATATTTGAGAAATAATCGTGATGATTACAGCACAGATGGGAGAGATGACCGCGTGAATTATACGAATAGCAACCCACATTAACCCCGGCGTTCAACTACCGATATGAGCACGTCGCATGTAATCGTCGGCGACGGAATCGCGGGAAGTTCGGCGGCCGAGACAATCCGCGAGGAGGATCCGGACGCGGACGTGACGGTCATCACGGACGAGGGAGAAGCGCTGTACAACCGCATTCTGATCAAGGAGTTCGCGAAGGGGAAACTCCCGGAGGCACCGATTTCGATTCACGAACCCGAGTGGTACGAGGAGCGTGACATCGACCTGCAGTTGAACACTCACGTCAACCGGGTCGATACCGACGCGCAGACGCTTCACACCCACACGGGAGACACCTACGAGTACGACAAACTGCTGGTCGCGACGGGAGGAACACCGGCGCAGGTGCCAGTCGAGAACTCGGATGCCGACGGGATCCACCACTTCTGGACGTTTCAGGACGCACGCGGGATCAAAGAGCACGCGGACACCGCCGAAACGGGCGTGATCGTCGGTGCCGGACTGCTGGGCATCGACCTCGCCGCGGTCTGTGCCGCACAGGAGATGGACGCTAAATACCTGATGCGCGGCAACCGCTGGTGGCGGTACGCCCTCTCACTCGAAGGCGCGGAGATCATCCACGACGCCCTCGAAGAGAAAGGCATCGAAACGGTCTTCGATTCCGGCGTCGATCACTTCGAGGTCGACGACGACGGCCGCGTCGAGGCCGCGGTCGATCCCAACGGCGACCGCTTCGACGCCGAGTGGGTCGGCGTCGCAATCGGACTGGATTTCAACACCGAGTGGCTGCACGGCAGCGGCGTCGAGTGCGACGACGGCGTCGTCGTCGTCGAACACATGCAGACCAACGTCGACAACGTCTACGCGGCCGGGGACATCACGCAGTTTCACGATACGATCCTCGGCGAACGGGCTCAGAACGGGGCGTGGGGGTCGGCAAAAGAACAGGGGGCAGTGGCGGCGAAGAACATGGTCGCAGACGAACCAGTCGAGGAGTTCCGCTGGGTCTCCTCCTATTCGATCACCCACTTTGATTTCCCCTTCCTCTCCTTTGGCCACCCGACGATCGGCGACGAGACGGCAGAACGGAAGTACTCAGGCAACGAGTGGCGACGGCTGGCGTTCAAGAACGGCCAACTGGTCGGCGGCGTGTTGATCGGTGATCTCTCACAGCAGTCCACGCTGAAACAGATCATTCGAGAGGAACGACAGGTCGCCGACCAGAAGGAACTGCTGCTCGAACCCGAAATCGACATCGACAAGCTCGAATCACCGCCACAGGCGAAATGAGGCGATAGAAGACTCGGAGAATCGCCCTGGGCGGGTTCCCGATTCCTGAGAGGGACCGACGGTCTTTTTTCAGTAGGCGACCGACTGTGAAGTATGGATGGCGGCAATGGCGATATGACACTCGCGTTCGAGTTGGCCGCGCTCAAAGAACTCAACGCTCCGGACTCGGTCTTTACCGACGCCCGGCAGTGGACCAACTACGTGGGTGTCATCTCCGAAAAACCGACCTACGTCGTGACGAATTTCACGCGCAAACACCGCATCAGACAGGATTTCTTCTCGGGGCCGCGGAGCCGCGAGGAGAGCCTCGAAAACATCAAAGACCAGTTCGACAGCGAGCGATACGTCTTCGTCGGCACCGAGTCCGAAGACGAGGAACTCGCCGAGGGGACCGGCTGGGAGTACGTCGACGTCGAGGCGGCCGCCGAGGCCGCGGAGTGGGAACTCGCTCCCGAGGAGAAACCCGCGAAGATCGAACAGGAACAGCGCGAGGACTGGCCCTGAGAATGGCACAACCACGCGTCCCGGGCGGCACCGACGACCAGCTCGAGCTGTCTTGTGGCGAGACAGTCGACACCCACGACCTCGATCTCGGCATGCGCGAACTGTCCTGTGCCTGCGGAGCGAGTCACGCCGTCGTGATGGATGTCCACCCGCTCGGTCGATTCGTCCCCGAATTTCTCGTCGACACTCTCCGGGCGACGATCTCGACGGAAGACGAGTACGACGAGTTCAGCACGGCTCACGCCCTGGCGATGGTCCGTGAGGAGTACCCCGAAGTGGTCGCCGTCGCTGACTGTTCGGGCGACGGCGACGTGGG
>JBLGCM010000009.1:0-12475 GCA_047617345.1 Natronomonas sp.
GACCGCGGGTTCGAGGTGGATCTCGAAAAGCCGGATCACGAACTTCGGGCGCTGTTTTCCGGCGGGGAGAACGGCACCTGCGCGCTGGGCTGGCTAGTCGCCGAGACCGACCGCGGATTCGGCGAGCGCAAACCCACAGGTCGGCCCTTCTTCCAGCCCGGCAGCATGGATCCGATGCTCGCTCGGGCCTTGGTGAACATCGCCGGCGCGCGCTCGGGTGCGGCGGTGCTCGATCCGATGTGCGGGACCGGTGGTATTCTCATCGAGGCCGGCCTCGCCGGCGCGGAGGTGATCGGCCTCGACGTTCAAGAGAAGATGATCCGCGGCAGTCGCGAGAACCTCGCGGACGCCCTCGGCGGGGGGTTCGAGGTGATCCGCGGCGATGCCGGCCGACTCCCGTTCGCAGCGGATGCGGTCGATACCGCGGTCTTCGACGCCCCGTACGGTCGCCAGTCGAAAATCGAGGGCGATCTCGGCGAACTGGTCTACGACGCCCTCTGTGAGGTCCGTCGGGTCGCTTCCCGCTGTGTCATCGTCGGCGACAAACCGTGGGCTCAGCCCGCCCATAACGCCGGTTGGACGACAGAGGCGGTCTTCGACCGCCGCGTCCATCGGTCGCTGACCAGATATATCGTCGTTCTCCGCGGGTAACGTCGGCCGAACGACGGAGCGTGAACAGACCGCCGACGGAACGCAGACGAGCGGCTGACGTGGCACAACATTTTTTCCCGTTTGGCGAGTCGATACACCAATGACTGGGCTGGGCGACCTGCTGGATGACGTTGTCGACGAAATCGACGCCATCTTGCTCTTCACCGAGGACTCGGACACGTTCGAGCGATTTCACGACGAGGAGACGAAGACGATCGTCGTCGGCACGACCAACGCGGTCGACGCGGAGCAGTTCGTCTCCCTGCCTTTGCAGTTCGACGAGGTCGACAGCCGGATTCGGTTCGGAATCGAGGGGGCGCTCGGCCAGGGGCTGATCGCCGAGGGTGACGAGATCGTCTGTCTCACGAGTTCGTTCGGCGACGGGATCGATTCGATCATCCGCGTGCGGGCCGACCAGTTCACCCAGACTGGGCTGTACGACCTGTTCGTCAACTCCCGAGCGGACCCGGACGTGGTCCGGGATGTCTTCGAGGTCGCCATCGAACTCGGAAAGAAAGGACAGAAAGGCAAGCCAGTCGGGGCGCTTTTCGTCGTCGGCGACGCCGGGAAGGTGATGAACAAGTCGCGACCGCTGTCGTACAATCCCTTCGAGAAGTCACACGTCCACGTCGGCGACCCCATCGTCAACGTCATGCTGAAAGAGTTCTCTCGGCTCGACGGCGCATTCGTCATCTCCGATAGCGGGAAAATCGTCTCCGCGTACCGATATCTCGAACCGAGTGCGGAGGGCGTCGACATCCCGAAAGGGCTGGGTGCGAGACACATGGCTGCCGGTGCGATCACGCAGGATACGAATGCGACCGCAATCGTCCTCTCCGAGAGCGACGGGATGGTGCGGGCGTTCAAAGCCGGCGAACTGATCTTCGAGCTCGATCCGGAGGAATACTGAGATGCAGTTCGACTGGCCCGCCCTCGTCCGGAGACTCTTCTCGAAAGAGGCCGCGTTTACCGCCGCGTTCCTCCTGCTCGTCATGGGATTGCTGCTGGCATATCTCACCTGGCGGTGGACGCACACCCTCTTTCGCCGAACCGGCCTGAACGACGCCGTCGAGGGGACGACCTTCGAGCGGACCGTCGCTCGCTTCGGGACATCGACCAGCGGGATCATCGCCTCCATGCTCGCGGTTTTCGTCTACATCTTGACGGCAATCACGGCCTTTAACGTCGCTCGATTGCTGAACTTCGAGCTCTTCTGGGCGCAGGCCACCCGGAATCTCCCGGGGCTGTTCATCGCGGTGCTCGCGGTCATCGTCGGCCTGATCGCCGGCGACAAATCCGAGATCATCATTCAGGAGCGACTCCGCTCGGTGAAACTCCCCGAGGTGACGGTGATCGGCGGAATCGCGAAGTACAGTATCTACTACATCGCGGCGCTGATCGCGCTCGCGCAACTCGGCGTCGCCACCAATGCGCTTTTGGTCTTGCTCGCCGCCTACGCCTTCGGACTCGTTTTCCTCAGCGGGATCGCGTTCCAGCAGTTCCTCGCGGCCGGCGCGGCGGGCGTCTATCTCTTGCTCATCGAACCCTACACCATCGGTGACGAGGTCCGGATCGACGACAAGCGGGGCATCGTGCAGGAGGTCGATATGTTCACCACGAAAATCGAAACGGACGGCGAAGAGTACATCATCCCGAACCAGCAGGTCTTTGACTCGGGGATCATCCGGGTCCGCGACTGACCGCGGTCACGGGGAGTCGAACTCGGGACGTTTACCGGGGTGGGCCTTCGAGTACCCGTATGCGCGTCAGCGTCATCGGCGGTTCGACGGTCACGGACTCTGTATACGAGCAAGCCCGCGGCGTTGGACGACTCCTCGGCACTCGCGGCCACGACCTCGTCTGTGGCGGCCGCGGCGGCGTCATGGAGGGGGTCTGCCGCGGCGCACAGGAGACCGGCGGCCATACCACCGGAATCCTGCCCGGTTCGGACCGGACGACCGCGAATCCCTACGTCGACACCCCGATTGCGACGGGGATGGGCAACGCGCGCAACGCCTTGGTCGTGCTCAACGGCGACGCTGTCGTCGCGATCGATGGCAGCACGGGCACGCTCTCGGAACTCGGGCTCGCGCTGGATCACGGCCGGCCGGTCGCCGGTCTCGATACCCACCGGATCGAGGGGGTCGAACACGTCGACTCGCCACAGACAGCCGTCGAGTACGTCGAGTCGGCCGTCACTCGCTCGTAGGCCGTGCTGTCGGATACCGACGACCAGACGGTATATATCCTCCCCGCCGCAAATGAGCGTCATCTGGTGTGCCATGAGTAGTCACCTCCCGTTTGTCGCCGCGGCCGTCTATCTCCTTCTCGGGACCGTCCCCGCGGGAGTCGCTGTCGCCTCCTGGCACAACCGGGGTAAGTCGGGAGCAAAGCCGCTGGTCGTGACCGGCGTCGGCGCGGGTGCGGCGAGCGTCGTTCAGGCTGGCCGGTTTCTCGAAACGCCGTTGGGGCTTCCGGCATCGGTCTCGATCATCCTCCACATCGGACTGCTCGCGAGTATCAACGTCGCCGTGCTGGGGGCGCTGTATGTCGCCGTCGAGTACACGAACCGGAAATGGCTCGTTCGGCCGTGGCTATTGGCCGTGCTTGCGGTCCTCGCCGCCGGATTTCCCGTCGCTCGGATATTCGCCGGCGCGGTCGACAGTCCGGCGTTCGGTCCACTCGCGAACGCTGATTTCCTCTACCGAGTCGTCGTCGCGGTGGCCGGCCTCTCCCTGTTTGTCCGCCAGTATCTGGGCTCTCACGGTGTCTACCGAAAGCAAGCGGGTGCACTGACCCTCGGATTGGCCCTCGGGAGCGGATTCGGCCTACTCGAGCGGTTTTATACGGTCCCGTTTGTCGAATTCACGCTTCTGGGAATGACCGGCGGCTGTGTGGTGCTCGCGTTCGCGCTGTTTCGGTACGAGTTTCTCAAGACCGGCCCAATCGCGCGGGAGACGCTGTTCGATTACGTCTCCGATCCGGTCGTCGCACTCGATGAGCACAGTCACGTCGCCGATGCGAACCGGGCCGCGAAAGAGGCCTTCGCGATCAGCGACGAGTTGATCGGACAACAGTCGGCGACGGTTTTCGGGGCGGACGAGCGACTGACGATCCCCGAGAGCGCCCCCGCGTCTGCGGCCGCCCTCGTCGGCGGTATCGTCGTCGGCGACCGGCGGCATTTCGACCCCTCGCACCCGGTCGTCGCGGCGATTCACGACGGCAACGAGCTCCCAGACGCCGAATTCGCTCTCGCTCACGAGAGTTCTCTCGACTATTACACCGTCACGAGCACCGATCTCTCGGCCGGTCCCGAGACCGCCGGCCAGCTGATCGTCTTCCGGGAGGTCACCGCCGAACGGGAACGCGCGCAGGATCTGGATATCCTCAAGGAGGTCCTCTCGCGGGTGCTCCGACACAACCTCCGCAACGAGATTACCGTCATCAGGGGTTTCGCGTCCTCGATTGCCGACAACGGCGACGAAACGGTGGCCTCGGAGGCCGACCGGATCGTCGACCGGACGAACGTCCTCCTGAACACCAGCGAGACCGCCCGGGCGATCAAAAACGTCATCGACAGCACGGGTCCGGTTCCGGTGTCGGTACAGGGTCTCGTCGCTCGAACCGCCGATGACATCCGCGAAGAGTTCCCTGTCGCGACCGTCGAAACCGACGTTCCCGACGCTACGGTGATGATCAACCCCGAGTTCGACGCTGCCCTGGCTGAGGCGATAGAGAATGCCATCGTCCACAACGAGGGCGATTCACGCCGAGTTCGCATTACTGGCGACCGCGCCGACGGGGCGATCGAACTCAGAATCACCGACAACGGCCCGGGAATCCCGGAGTACGAACTCGACGTGCTCGACCGTGGCGAGGAAACGTCACTGGATCACGGCAGTGGGGCCGGGCTGTGGCTCATCCAGATCGCCGCCGAGCACTCCGGCGGTGACTGTCGGTTCGAGACCGGCGAGGGCGGGACGACGGTGATCTTTCGCCTCCCCGAAGCAGACCCCGACGCTGCGGACGCCGCCGACACGGCGCTATAGCTGGTAGTGTTCGCCGTCGAGCGCCAGCGGTTGCTCGAAGGCTTCCTCCGCCGGGTAGTAGTGAGCGATATGAACGATCCGTGTCTCTGTCGCGTTCAGATCCTCGGCCAGCGCGAGTGCCCCTTCCCGGGTCATGTGTTTCGTCCCGAACGTCCGGGCAACGCCGTCCTCGTCGTGGTGGGCCCCGCCCATCGGATGGTACTCACAGAGGTGTGCGGGGACGATTCCGTCGGCCAGCAACAGGTCGGGATCGGCGAGCACCTCTCGGGATTGGTCGGAAATATCGTAGCTCGTATCCCCGGATAGTGAAAGCTTCGCGCCTGTCTCGGGGTCCTCGATGGCGAGCCCGTAACACAAAAGCGGGGGGTGCTCGACCGGGACGAGCGTGATCTCGAAGCCACAGGCCTCGAACGGTTCGAACGGCGTTTGCGGGTGGACCGAGAGCTGATCGAGGTAGTAATAATCGCTCTGGACGGTCTCGGCGACGCTTTTATCGGTCTCGGGGTCGGTCTCGTCGGACGCGTGCACGTCGAGTTCGTCGATCACTCTGAAGCAGTTGCCGAGTCCGTCGAGGTGATCGAAGTGGATGTGGCTGATGATCGCTTCGTCCGGAAGCGGGACATCTTCGCGGAGAAACTGCTGTCGGAAATCCGGGCTGAAATCGACGAGCAGCGACTCGTCGGTGCGCTCGTTGTAGACGTGGACCGAAAATCGGGAGCGTTCGATCCCGCCGCCAGCGGTGGTCGTCGCCCCCCGTTCGCGCGCTTGCTGTTGCAACGCGTCGTCGGGGTTGCGCGCACTCTGGCAGGTATCACACTCACAGCCAACAGTGGGCGTTCCCGTGGTATCGCCGGTCCCGAGCAACGTCACCTGCATTTTCGAGACAGATACGGCGACGACGAACAAAAAGACGGTGGATGCTGCGGTCAGTCGTGGCTGTGGTCGTGATCGTCGTCGAACCCACCGCCGGCGACGAGGGTATCGTGATCGCCCTCGATCATGTCGAGATTTTTCAACGTATCCCGCTCCTCGAACTCTTTGACCGCGTCGATCAGATCCTGCTGGGTGAGTGTCGTCCGCTCTTCGGTGAGCGCTTCGAGCACCGCCTCCCGGAGGACGAGGCGGAGGTCGCTCCCGGTCAGCCCCTCGGTCAACTCGGCGAGTTCGTCGGCAGAGAAATCGACGATCTCCATCTCCTCGGTGACGATTTCGAGGATCCCGGCTCGCATGGTGCGATCCGGTTTCGGGAAGTTGACGATCTCGTCGAACCGGCGCCACGCCGCCGCATCCAGTTGGTCGGGGTGGTTAGTCGCGCCGATCAACAGCACCTCGTCTTGGATGAGCGAGACTTCGTCGATGCTTTTCAGCAGCGTGTTGACAGCGCGTTTGATCGCGGCGTGTTCGTCGCTGGAGCGGGTCTTGGCGACGAAATCGAACTCGTCGATAAAGAGGATACACGGCGAGAGTCGCTTCGCGACCTCGAAGGTCTTCTCGACGTTTTTGGCTGTTTCACCGAGATACTGGCTGGTGATCATCGAGAGTTTCACCTCGACGAAGGGCAGACCGAGCTTCCGAGCGAGCGCCCGCGCGACGCTGGTCTTCCCGGTTCCCGGCGGCCCGACAAAGAGCAGCTTTCCGATCTCCCGGAGGCCGATACTGGCCAGGTACTCCCGGTGCTCGATGGCTTTGACGATCTTCTGGATCTCCCCCTCCTGTTCGCCGGTCAGGACGATTTCGTCCAGCGTCTGTTCGATCTCTTCCGGCGCGCGGATATCGACCAGATCCAGCATCTCCTCTTCTTCTTCGTCGTCGAAGTACTCCTCGAGCAGCGAATCGATGAACTCCCGGTCGGCCCGGGCGGGTCGATTCCGTTCGCTCGCCTGTTCGTAGGAAATCTCTCGAACGCCGTCGAAGTGGTGTGCGAGCACAGGATTGGCCTCGATCTGGTCGTCGTCGGCGCGGTCGAGATACCACTGCTCGGCCATTTCCTGATCAGTAACGGAGAGTGTTCCCGAGAAGTCGTCGTGGTCGGTGAACATCAGTCCCGAGATCGCATCCCACGGCCGGTCAACGCCGGTCGCTGTCTGAGCACCGCCGACAGTCGGTGAGAGGGGACGCTCGATCCGACCGTCGCTCCAGAACGGGCTCCGGTAGGATGCGGGCAGATCGTCGGCATCGAGTGCCTCCGCCTCGTTGTAAACAGTCGTCGTCAAAACGAACTCGACGACGGCGAGTTCCGGATCCTTCATTCTCACAAAAGTAGCGCCGCGAGCGCCATAAGTGACTCGAAGCGATCTCGAAAATCCGCCTCAATCGGCGCTTCCCGCCTCTATTGTGGCGTACGGATCGCGATCAACGGCGTCTTGACCTCGGGTGACCGTCCAACCTCGAAACTGTTGTATGCCACCGCCTGAAACGACCGGGTATGAAACTGGCACGCATCGAGACCGACGACGGCGTCTTGACCGGCGAGTACGACGACGGCACGGTGACAGTCGACGGCGACCGCTACGAGATCGGCGAGGACGCCACGCTGCGAGCGCCCTGCGAACCGGGGACGTTCTACTGTGTGGGTCGCAACTTCGCCGAGAAGATCGACCAGATGGACTACGACGTCCCCGATATCCCGGACTGGTTCATCAAGCCGGCGGTCTCGCTGCATCCGCCCGAACAGCCAATCGAGTACCCGGAGTGGACCGAAGAACTGACCTACGCCGGCGAACTGGCAGCAGTGATCGACGAAGAGTGTACGGATCTCGACGGCGAGGACGACGTGCGCGAGATTCTGCGCGGCTGGACGATCCTGAACGATCTCGACGCCCTAGATCAGGAACGACGCACCGCACGCAAGGCCTTCGACGGCTCCGGCCCGCTCGGGCCGGTCATCGAGACGGATCTCGATCCCCGCGATATCCGGATCGAGACCCGCATCTCCGGGGAGAAACGACAGGACGCGACGACCGACTGGATGATCTTCGATCCCTACGAGACGATTGCCTTCCTCTCTGAGCGGTACACGTTCAAGCCGGGCGACGTGATCTCTTTCGGCAGTCCGGCAAACCCGGGCCTGATCGAACCGGGCGACGATATCGAAATCTGGTACGAGGGAATCGGCCGGCTGAAAAATACGGTTATCGAACCCGACCAGTGATTCCGACCCTATAGTTCGCCGAGTTTGCGGAGCAACTGCCCGCGGTACTGTTCGTCTGCGCGGACGCCTTTCAGTTCGAGGACGCGGCGTTCGAGTTTATCGAGTGCGACGTTGAAGGCGGTATCGGCGCCGTAGCCCTCACCAGTTCCGGCTACCTGCCCTTTGTTGGTCCGCAGACGGACCTGCGCCTGGATCAGCGGCGTTCCGCGAAGTGTCTCTTTGTGTTTGTGAAAGCGGACGTGAGCGTGCTGGACCTGCATGTCCTGATACTTGTCCGCAGTCCGTTGGATCTCCTCGCGGATCTCCTCGCGGGTCAGCGTATCCAGCAGTTTGATATTCGTGATCTGAACATCCATGTGGTCCTCCTCGGTGTAGGTCAGCGCCCGGAGCACGTCGGTTTTGGTGACGACACCGGCAACCAGACCGTCGTTGTCGTCCGGAGTGACGACCAGCCCCGCGTAGTCGTTGTCGAGCATCTGCTCGACGGCGGATTTGACCGTGGCTCCGGTCGTCGTCGTCGCGACCGGACTGGACATGATATCGTAGATCGGGATGTCGAGGACGCGGTCGATATCGCCCGACCGGTCGCCTTTCTGCTGGCGCTCCATATCTCGCACGGCGAAGTCGGCGATGTCGTGGGTCGTGACCATTCCAGTCAGTTGGCCGTCCTCGTCGACGACCGGCAGTCGAGAGATGTTGTTCTCCCGGAGCATGTTGATCGCGCGGCCGATGTGGGTGTCGTCGGTGACTGTCACGACCTCGTCCGTGTAGATATCAGCCACGTTGAGCGTTTCGAGGTTGTCGAGCACCGCCTTGAGGATTCCCTCCTCGCTGACGATTCCCCACAGCGTGTCGCCCTCGAACACCGGTGCGATTTTCGCACCGCTCTCGACCAGCACGCGCGCGACTTCGCGCACGTCGTCAGTTCGCCCGACTCTCGGTGCCGACCGCACCAGTCCCCGGACTTTCGCCTCGTCCTGAATATGTGACTGAATCAACTGCTTCTGGTTGATGATCCCCGTGTACTCGCCGTCTTCTGTGACCACAATCCCTTTCGGTCTGTCCTCCTCGAACATCGACCGAACCTTCCCGAGGCGTTCGTCCGCGTCGATCTCGGCGTAGTCGGGAGTGGCTATGTCAGCAATATCCATCGTAATCTCACTTCGGACTTCGATGCGTGGCATAATCAAAGTTGGTTTCGCTTCCACGTGAGTGAACTCACAGCAACGTCCCGACCACCAGATACGCCCCGAGATACGCCGCCGTTGCACCACAGAGCGCCCGACCGATCCGGTAGCCCAGCAGTTCCCGGTCCAGCCCCTGTGTCAGCCCCGTCGAAAGCGCCGTCAGAACAATCGCCAGCAACAGGACGTACACGCCGACTGGTCCGCCCAGCCAGACCAGCGACTGCGCTCGCTCGGCGAGGACCTCCTCGCCGCCGATCCCTTCTGCGAGCGCGACCGTCGCGCCCGCGACCAGCGGACCGAACAGCGTCCCCGTCGTCTGGAGTGTCTGACAGACGTGCGCGAGGCTTCGCCGCGCTTCCCGTTCGATTGCCTGGAGGTCTTCGACGTGATCGCCGAGCGCGAGCAGTGCGGCTCCCGCGGGTCGCCCCTCCTTGCTCGCGAGTGCGAGCAGCGCCGCACTCCCACGGACCCGCGGACTCGGCACGTCTGCTAACACGCCATCCCGTCCGAGGAATGCCTCTTCGACGCCGATCTGTAACTGTCGGTGTCTCAGCGCACCGGCGCGCAGGACCGTCCCGATCTCGTCGTCGAGTTCCTCGCCGGCGCGCTCGATGGCCGTCTCGACTGACTGCCCGTTCGCGACTCGGCGGCCGATCAGCGTCAGCGCGTCAGGTAATCCCGACTCGATTCGGCGGATGTGCTCGTACTGACTGACGACCGGTCGGTAGTAACAGCCCAGTCCCAGCCCGCAACCGATCCCGATCGCCCCGATAGCCGTGCCCCACCGCGGCACGATCAGCGCAGTTCCGACGGCTGCGAGACCACCTGCACCGATTCCGGCCGCCGCTGCAAGGGCGCGTCTGTCCGGGACACCGTCTTGGTCGGTCGATACCGCCGGCGGCGGGAAGGCGACCGGTCGCCGGGCGAGCAACCACGCCGCGGCACCGATCAAGATGATCGGGAGAGTGATATCGTAGATCGCGACGACGGTCAGCGGGATCACAGCGATTCCGACTGCGCTCCCAGCGGGTAGCAGCGCGACCAGCGCCGTCGGTAACAGCACACCGAAGGCGTACAGCGCCGTTACGGGGGTTCGAACCTGTGCACCGAACGATTCCATCTGATCACGTGTTCCTTCCATAACGACCGACAACGCGCGGTCGAGCAGTCGCTCGCGGTCGCGGTCGGTCGCGTTCCCGGCCGCCGAGACCAACGCTGTGGACCGCCGCAGCGCCGGAAACAGATCAGCCCACGCGTCGCCGAACGCGACCAGCCCGGAGAGTCCGGTGTGGCGGCTCCGGCGGATGTAACTGGCGAGGCTATCTGCGAGAACGCCACGCCCCGTCCGAGCGGTGAAATCTGCCGCCCGCTCCGGTGTCGGCGAGAGTCGCATGCTGAGCACCATTCGGGCGACGAGATCCGGTGCATCTCCTAACGCGCTCGTCCGACGGGCAGTCGCCCACAACCGTGGGATCGTCTGGATCGCGTGGGTCGTCAGCAGTCCAACGGTCGCTGCCGCGAGGACGACGATGATCCGAAACTGCGCTGGCACGGCCAGCGCGGCCAGCGAGAGCACCAGTCCGACGACAACGCCGGCGACGTAACCGGCCCGTATCACGACGGCCGGCGCGACGGGCCGACCCAGGAAATCGAGCGCGAGCCGGAGGTCCGAACTCGGCTCGACATCGACCGGACAGCAGGCGGCGGTCGCCTCGAGCAGGCTCACCACCGGATGGCTGCTCGGACTCATTGCTGTCGCTCACCGTGTGACTCGACGACGGCGCTGATGTCCGTTGCGCCGCTGTCTGCCAGCGAGCGGAGCAGTCGTCCCCGCCGCTGGCGCTGTTCGCGGAGGTTCGCGTAGGTCTCTCCGGCGGTCCGGAGTCCGTCGATAAGCGCACTATTTCCCCGCTCGATCCGCCCGGTCGATTCGAGTCCATCACCCGACCGCTCGAACAGCGTGTCGAACTGTGGATCAGCGCCGCCCCGGACTTCTTCGACAGTCCTGACACGCCGAGTCTCGCCGGCGGTAATCTCACAGGTGACGATCAGATCGGTCACGCCGAACGAAGCGGGTGAGACGCCGAGATCTTCGACGACGCGCTCGTATACCGCCTCTCCGCCGTCGCCGTGAATCGTCCCGAGAACGGCCTCGCTGTTCGCGCCGACG
Source organism: Natronomonas sp. (assembly GCA_047617345.1). GTDB lineage: Archaea > Halobacteriota > Halobacteria > Halobacteriales > Haloarculaceae > Halovenus. Next base: position 11,209 of record JBLGCM010000009.1, read on the forward strand.
CGCATCGCCTCGTAGAGAACGCTCGCTTCTTCACCGCGAACCTCGCCGACTGCGATCGCTCCGTCACCGAGACGTAATGCGGTTCGAAGTGCCTCTGCCGGCGAGAGCTCCTCGCCGTCGGCGCTTGCGAGCAGCGGTTGCACGTCTCGTCCCGCCCCCTGTAACGCCTCGACTGGCAGTTCTGGCGTGTCTTCGATTGCGACGGTCCGGACCGCCGGCGGCAACTCCCACAGAAGCGCCCCGAGCAGCGTGGTCTTGCCCGCCCCCCGGGGCCCGGCGACCAGCACCGCCGCGCCGCGCTCGACCGCAACTGACAACACGGCCGCTGCCGGGGCGGGGACTGTTTCGTTTCCCACGAGCGCAGGAAGCGTCCAGACCGCGTCGTCCTGCGCCCGGAAGGCGAACGCCGTTCCGTCACTCGGTGGATCGGTTACACCGGCAACTCGGACCCGCCTGTCTGCGACCGTCGCGGTCGCATCGAGCGTCGGATCGGCACGGGAGAACGCTCGGCCGCTCTCCCGGCGGAACCGCGACGAGAGAGCGTCGATCCCGTCTTCGGTGAGTCGGACGTTCGTCTGGCAGGTCTCGCCGTCGACAGTTGCCCGCAGCCAGTTCGACGGCGCAGGTGCGGTCACGAACACGTCCGAGACGGTCGAATCGGCGAATAAGTCTTCGAGGAGGCCGAACCCGTGGGTGTGTTTGCGTAACACTGCGGCGGTCCGCTCGACGGGAACCGAATCGGGATACTCGCCGTCGCTCGCAACGGCTTGGACTGCCCGTCCCGGCGCGCGCTCCTCGCCTTCGAATTCACCGGCAGCGAGCCGATCGTACGACGCAGCTAACAGCTCCAGTCCCGCCGCCGAGAGTTCGCGCTCGGCGGGCGCGAGGTAGTACTGGTCGACACCGGTCGGTGGTTCGTATCGACGGACTGTCGCTCCGGTATCGAGTTCCCGAACTGTCCGCAGCTTTGCGCCCGCTGGCGGGGCGGTTCGAACTCGCCAGTGGCTCACTGTCGGACCCACTGCCGGCGCGAGTGCCGTCTCGTACCCTCCGGCGTCGGCGGCGAGTTCGGCGAGTCCGGTCTCGGCGGCGATCCGGCGGACAGCGTCCGCCCGACCTGTCGCCTCGCGAGCGGCCGCGAGCGGATCCTGCCGCGCCCGCTGTGCGAGCCGTTCGTCGTGAAACGCCACTGCCTCGACAAAGCGCCCGGCGGCGACGAGCAATCCCACCTGCCGATTCTCGTAGGCTCGAACTACGCCGCCGCTCT
>JBLGCM010000010.1:0-12181 GCA_047617345.1 Natronomonas sp.
CAGGCGGATCTGCTGGTCGTCAACAAGACCGACCTCGCGCCGCACGTCGACGCGGACCTGGACGTGATGGAACGGGACGCCGAGGCGGTTCGGGGCGACGATCCGACCTGTTTCACCGACTGCAAGGCCGACGAGGGTATCGAACCCGTCGTCGAACACATCGAGGAGAGTGTCCTGTTCGCGGCACAGACGCCATGAGTTCGATTCCGCCGGCATTCGAGTCATACGGCGAGCAGTCCCTCCAGCAGGCACCCGCCTTCGGCCCCGGGAAAGACGGCGTCTTCGAGGCGACGCTGGCCCGCGAACCCGGCGGCGAAACCCGACTGCTCAACGAGTTGAGCAAAGTGCCGTATCACCTGACGGGAACGCTCGATATCGACCCCGCGCCGGGGATGACGACGCTCTGTTTGCAGGAGCCGACCGGCGGCGTCGCGCAGGGAGACCGCCACTCGATGGACGTCCACGCCCGCGAGCACGCCCGCGGACACGTGACGACCCAGAGCGCGACGAAAGTCCACAGCATGGACGCCAACTACGCGCACCTCTCGGCGTCGCTCTCCGCGGAGAAGGACGCACACCTGGAGTATTTCCCCGGCGCGACCATCCTCAACGAGCGGGCGCGCTGTCTCCAGACGATCACCGTCGATCTGGATCCCGAGTCCGTGGTACTCGTGACGGACGTGCTCTCACCGGACGGGCTGACCGAGCACGACCCCTTCGATTTCGATCACTACCTGAGTCGGATCGAGGCCCGCTGTGACGGGAAGCTGATCTGTCTCGATACCGTGGATTTACAGCCGACAGACGGCCGGCCGGGCGATCCGGCGACGATGGGCGAGTGTACCTCGCTCGGAACGCTGTACGCGTTTACTCCCGCGCTAGAGACCGACGCGCTGGCCGATGCGGTGCACGGAGGAGTCCAAAGCCAGGAAGCGACTGCCGGCGTCTCGGAGTTGGCCGACGGGGCCGGCCTCTCGGTTCGCGTCCTCGGTCACGGGACGGATGCCGTCGAAGAGACGATCAAAGCGGCGTGGCGAGCGCTGCGACGGGAGACACTCGACAGCGAGATCCCGGCGGACAGGTGGTACTGATGGAGCGGATCGACGGCGTCGTCGGCAACCGCCACAGCGACCCCGACCTCGGAGAGCGCATCGACAGCCACGAACGCGCAGGAACGCTCGAAGTCGTCCGGATCGAGGCCGGAGATCGGAAACGCTCGCGGCTCCGGGCGGAGACAGACGAGGGGACCGATCTCGGAATCGTCCTCGACAGACCGCTCACGGCGGGCGACGTACTCACACTCGACGACGAGCGGGCGATCGTCGTCGAGTTCGAGCGCCGGGACGCGGCGGTGGTCGACCTCCCCGAACCGACGACGGCGGGCGTCAAAGTCGCGGTCGAACTCGGCCACCGAATCGGCAACCAGCACTGGGGCCTGGCGGTCGAAGACGGCTCTCTCTACGTTCCGGTCGAGGCGGACCGACACATCCTCGAAGGCGTACTCGCGGAACAGCTCCCCGAAGGCGCGACCGTCGAGTACGAAGAGGTCGACCCCGCCGTCTGGCTCGACGGGGAGACGCCGGACGCGGACCACGAACACAGCCACGGGGCCGGCGGACACGAGCACAGCCACGACAACGGGCACGGCACCAGTCACGACCACGCCGGTTCAGACAGCCACGTCGACTACCGAGATGCGACGGATCGAGGTGAACGACAGTGAGCGACCGGTCGCTGCTGATGTCGTTGCGGCTGGCGGACTCGTTTCTTCCGGTCGGGACGTACACCTCTTCGTATGGGATCGAGCAGTACGTCAACGAGGGACGGATCGAAACCGCCGAGCAACTGGGCGAGCTAATCGGCGCGTATCTCGAACGGATCGTCGGGCCGGCGGATCTGGTCGCGCTCGGTAACGCTCACGCGGCGACTGCTGGGAGCGATTACGAGCGACTCGCAACCGTCGACGAGCGACTGCAGGCCGCGACCCTCCCGGCGGAGTTCCGCGAGAGTTCCTCGAAAGCCGGTTCGCAGTTGCTCGATCTGCTGTTGGAAACTGACGAGGGACTACTCGACGGTGACGACGAGACCGCGGCGGTCGCGCTCGATTACGCGGAGTCGGTCACAGACGGCGAGACGCCGGGGATGTATCCCATCGCGCTCGGCGTCGTGGCCCAGCGATCCGGAATCACCAGACAGGACGCCTGCCTGCTGAACGCTTACGCGTTCAGCACCGAGTTGTTGGGGGCGGCCCAGCGGCTGGGCGCGTTCGGTCACACGGCGATCCAGCGACAGCTCGCCGAGGTGCTTCCAGTCATCGAAGCCGTCTGTGCGGAGTACGCCGACGCCGAACTGGCGGCGCTTTCCTCCTTCGGCCCGCTCGCGGAGATCACGGGCATGCACCACGAACGCGCCGAGAGACGGCTATTTATGAGCTGACCCGTTTCTCCACCGGAGAAGCCGAATCGTGTTTTACCTGTCCTCGACGCGAACAACTGCGTATGCAACCGTCATCCGTCTCGCGGCGGCAGATGCTCGGGGCCGGAGCGTTCGTACTCACATCGGCAGTTGCCGGCTGTGCGGGCGTTCTCAACCAGATCGCAGACCAGCTGCTCGAAGAGGTGAACGTCCTCAACGACACGGATCGAGACCGCTCCGGCAGTATTCTGGTGGCTGCCGACGGCGAGACGCTTCTGGACAGGGAGTTCGCGCTCAGCGGCTCGGACGGAGACGAAGACAACGCCAACATCGGCACGTACGCGGATATCTGGACGGGCGAGGGCTCGTACGGAATCGAGATCGAATTGAGCGAGTCAATCGACGGCCAGTCGGAGGCCTCGGAGACGGTCACAATCGACGATCCGGATGAGGAGATGCTGCTGGTCGGGCTGGGATTGCAGGACGCCGACCAGCCGATCGTGTTCCGCGTCGGGACGAGTTTCACCGACGTGGTCGAGGGTTAGAGCGCGAGCGGGACGAGCAACACCCCCATGCAGGTCATCCGCCGCGCGCCGAACCGCGCCGGGAGCAAGCCGACAAGCGTACTCGCCGCGAAGACACCGACGCCGACCGGGCCGGTAAACGCGAAAACGAGCGCGCAGAGCAGGCCGAGCACGGACAGAGAGAGCGCGACGTTGTTCAGTGAGCCGACGACTGCGAGATACCGGTCCCCGAGCGCGAGCACGAACACGAATCCGAGCGACGCCGCGATTGCGACCGTACTGAGCAACACGGGGAGATCAAGCGGGACCCCGGTGCGGTCCAATGCGACGAGCACGCCCGTCCGCGGGTGACCGAGCGAGAGCAGCGCGAAGAGGGCGAAGACGGTGTTTGCGGTACTGACGCCGCTAGCGGCGACGACGAAGGCCCGCGGGCCGTAGTACGGGAGCAAGACGAGCGCCCCGGCCGCGGCGATCGCGCTCGAAATCCCCGGCAGGTAGCCGACGATTGCGCCGGACAGGGTACCGACGAGGCCAACGGCGAGCAGAAATCGCCGGGAGGTCGTAAGCTGAGGGTCGTCCTGTTCGGGCACACCCGCTCCGCTGATGGCTTCGATCAGGATCGGCGCGCCGAACAGCCCCGCGAACAGCGGCGCGAGCATGTTTCCCGCCGGAAGAACGCCCTCGGCCGGGATATCGAGCGTGAGGACGCCGAGGGCTCCGCTGGCACTCACCGCGAGTGTCGCGCCGAGGCGAGCGCGCGTCGTCCGTTCGGTCAGAACGAGCAGCACGCAGATCCCGCCGAGGACGAGCGTGAGGTTTTCGATGACGTGGGGATAGATCCGTCCCATACCGAGGGTGACCGGGACGGCCAGCGGAATGGCGAAGCCGACCGCGAGCAGACTCCCGACCGCGGAGAGTCTGAGCGCCTCGCGGCCCCGACCCCGAAGGACGAGGCGGTGGCCGGGAAGGGCCGTCGGGGCCATCGCCGGATCCGGGACGCCGAGCGCCAGCGCGGGGACGATATCGAGAAACGTGTGGACGACCCCGGCGGCGAGCATGGCGACGCCGACGTACAGCGGCGGGGCCGGAATCGCCGGTGCGAACCCCGCCAGGAGGAGCGCGAAGTTGTTGGCATGTAGGCCGGGCGTGAGTCCGCTGAGCGTCCCGAGCGCGGCCCCGGCCCCGAGAAAGGCGAGCACCCGAAGGGACAGCGAGGGATCGACAACGAACTCGACCATGAGGGGGTTGGTCTGGTGACGGTATTTAAACCCGCGGGACAGCGAGACCTCGACTCCCGGGACGAGACGGTAAGGTTTACTGCGCTGCTCGTCACTGGACAGGTATGGGACGGTCGGAGCGACCAGTACACCAGATCTACGGGTTGCGTGCGGCGGTTCTCGCACCGATGCTCGTGGCCGTGCTCTCGCTTGCGACCGGACTGACGAACATCGCCGTCGGCGTCACCTTCGGGGGACCGCTCGCGCCGTACGTCCCCGAGATCGTGCAGGAGGTCGCGGGGTTCACCGGGACGCTGACAGGGTTTTTGATGCTTCTGAGCACGTGGTCGCTCCGGCATCGCCACCGCGCCGGCTGGTACGCGACGATGTTGCTGTTGCCGATAACCGCGGTTCAGGGGTTGATCCAGGCGACCACGTACTCGCTGCCGCTGGTCGTCCTATCGCTGCTATCGATGCCTGCGCTGGCGTACAACTTCCGGCGGTTCGACCGGCCCGTCTCCCTGTCGAACACGCAGATCGCGGCGCTCATTGCGCTGTCCGGGACCCTCGGATACGGAACCGTCGGGACGTACGCGCTTCGTGAAGAGTTCGGTCAAGTCGAGTCGGTTCTCGACGCGTTCTACTACACCGTCGTCACGGCGAGCACGGTCGGCTACGGCGACGTGACGCCGCTGAGTCAGGAAGCGCGGGTGTTCTCGCTGTCGGTCGTCGTCCTCGGCACGGCGAGTTTCGCGGTGGCGCTGGGGTCGGTGCTCGGGCCGGCAATCGAGGCACGCTTTGCACGCGCACTCGGAACCATGACAGAGACAGAGTACGACATGCTTGAGAATCACATCGTAATTCTCGGCTACGGCGATCTGACGGAACCGCTGATCGAAGAACTCGGCGACGAAGAGTTCGTGATCGTCACGGACAACGCGGATCAAGTGAGTCGGTATCGCAGCCGGGACATCAAGGTAATCAGAGGCGATCCGAGCGACGACCAGCCGTTGCGCGACGCGAATATCGGAGACGCCCGCGCTGTTATCGTCGCGACTGAGAGCGACGCGGACGACGCGTTTTCGATCCTGACCGCGCGGGAACTCAGCCCCGACGCGCGGATCATCGCCGCCGCGACCGCCCGAGAGAACATCCAGAAACTCCGTCGGGCCGGCGCCGATACGGTCCTCAGCCCGGCCATGATCGGGGGGCAATTGCTCGGGCAGTCCGCGCTCAACGGGGACGATGCCGACCGATTGATCGAACTGTTCGAGTGACCGCCGCTGTGCCGTGGCCGGCAAATTTCACAGGGCATTTATATATTTTTTGAAGAATATTAATTACAATTCCGGGAGATGGGGATAATATGGGAACGAAAGATAGCAACCCGCTGGTCAATGCGTACCAGAGTAGGATCGGCGTACCATCGACCGGCGACGAAGCGTACGGCTACTGGGTGTTCGTCCTCGGGGTGCTTGCCGGGTTTATCGGAATCGCGCTCGTCATGATGAGCCAAGAGCCGGGCGAGACGATCCGCGGGGTCGGGATCGCGATCGCGGCGCTCGGACTCGTCTTGCTGTTGATCGGTCCGATCATCAGACTCCCGCTCAAGCGCGGGGCGACGATCCTCTCGTATCTGGGCGGGCTGATCGCACTCGTCGGCGTCGCGTGGTTTTTCGTCGCCTTCCAGGCCGGTAACTGGGGTGCGGCCTTCGAGAACAGCGAGGTGTTGATCATCGGCGTCTACGGGCTGGGCATTTTCGGAATCGTCCTCGGAAGCGTCTTCGTCCCGCTGCTGACCAGCCCCCGCGAGGAGCAGATGGCCGCCGAGAGCCGCGCGGCGACGGCCGAGGCCGAGCGTGACGCCGCCATCGAGGAAGCCGAGAAACGAGCGCGGGAAGCGGAGACGGAGGCCGAGCGGGCGCGGGAAGAAGCCGAGCGCGCGGCCGCCGAGCGGGGCGAACGCGAGCGGCTGGCGGCCGAACTCGAACGGATCGAGGCCAGCCAATCACAGTTCGAGCTCTACACCGACCGCGGCGGGAAACACCGCTGGCGGCTCCGCCACCGCAACCGCAACATCATCGCCGACAGCGCACAGGGGTACGCCTCACGACAGAGCGCACAGCGCGGGCTGAGTGCGGTCCGGCGCGACGCGTTCGGGGCCTCCGTCGTCGACCTCGACAAACTCGAAGACGAGGTCGGTGTCGAGGAGGTCGACGACGCGGTCGAGGGCGATGCGGCACCGGAGTTCGTCGAAGAGGTCTCCAGCGAGGCCACCTTCGAGACTTACGAGGACGCCGGCGGCGAGCACCGCTGGCGGCTCCGCCACGACAACGGCGAGATTATCGCCGACGGCGGCGAGGGCTACAGCAGTTCCGAGAGCCGCGATACCGGCATCGAGGGGGTGCGGGGCTACGTCCAGTCGGCGGACTACCTGCGGATCGATCCCGCGGCCTTCGAGCTATTCCGCGATAAAGGCGGGAAATACCGCTGGCGGCTCCTGCACAGAAACGGCAACATTCTGGCCGACAGCGGGCAGGGATACGCCTCCCGACAGAAGGCCCAACAGGGGATCGACAGCGTCCAGCGAAACGCCGATGGGGGCAACGCCGAGTTCGAGGTCTACGAGGACAACGCCGGCGAGTACCGCTGGCGACTCTGCCACGACAACGGCAACATCATCGCCGACGGCGGCGAAGGCTACGCCTCAGAGAGCGGGGCCGAAGACGCCGTCGAGCGGATGACCGAGTACGCGCCGGAGGCGCACGTGCTGGATGTCGGCAGCGCCGCCTTCGAGATTTACGAGGACGCCGGCGAGGAGTGGCGCTGGCGGCTCCGCCACCGCAACGGGCGAATTCTCGCCGACAGCGGGGAAGGATACGCCAGCCGAAGCGGTGCCGAAGCGGGGATCAACAGCGTCAAGCGCAACGCCCCGAACGCCGGCGTAACCGCCGGCGAGTGACAGCGTAGGCGTTCGTCTCGCTCCCGGCGCAGCCGTCGTGTTTTTTATCTCTCACCGCCCAAGGGGAGGTATGGAAGACATCAAGACGACGCTGCGAGAAGCCTTCGAGAACGAGGGCTACGATATCGACGACGTTACCGCGAACCGAGATAAGCTCCGGGTTTCGATCCGCGACCCGGAAGCGAGCGGCGAAGCGCTCCGAGAGCTCACCTACGACTCCCTCGAGGAGGACGACGTGCTCGGGTTCAACGTGACGACTGAATCGACCGCCAACGACGAGATCAACACCATCGTTTCGTTCCGCTACCGGGGCTAGTCTCCGCTCACGCCGTCGCCGGTGGCTCTTTTTCGATTTCGATTATCGGCGCCTCTTCCTCGAAGCCACGGACGAGACCGAGCGCAACGGCGACGTCACGGAGTTGAATGGGAGCGGTGCCGTTGAACTCCGCCAAGCGCTCGATGGCGGTTTCGAGCTGTGACTGTCGTTCCTCGCTCTGCGCTCGGGCGCTGGCTGCCAGTGCCGTCGCCAGCCCCTCCGCGGCGACGAGTCGGCTGCGGAGGCGAGCGAACAGATCCCGGAGATCGCCAAAGGCGACCGTCTCCACGTCGACGTTCGCTTCGAGCGCGTCCACTTCGGTCGACGCGCTGTCGACGCGGTCGACGAGCGTCCGGAGATCAGTCGCGGCACCCGCCAGCGCGAGCGCGGCGGCCTCGTCTTCCCCGCGGTTGTACAGTTCGATCCCGTGATTGAGGACCGGCGTGATCGTCCCGGCCCGCTCGTACACAGCACGAACTGTCTCCCAGATGTCGATCCGGCGCGCGTACTCCGGAATGCGATCCTCGGGGCGGTTCGACATCACGCTCGCCGGCTCGTCGTCGTGACCCAATCCGAGCATGTGGCCGAGTTCGTGCTGGGTCGTGGTCCGGATCGCACCGGGCGGCCGGGCGGCGGCGACGACGCGGCCGGTGATCGGTCGCGGGACGGCGTAGCCGGCCTGCAACACGGGCGCACAGCCGAGCACCCGATCGCTGTAGTTGGGGACGTTCTCACAGCCGGCCGGACTGTCGCGGTAGGCGATGATCAGATCCGGCTGTTCGTCTTCAACGATCTCGAAATCGACGGCAAAGCCGGCGTACGTCTCGCTGTTCGCTTCCCAGAAGGACAGCGCCGTCGCCGCGATTTCGTCGAGGTCGTGGGGGCTGTCGCTTCTCGTTTGGACCCGGACAGTCTGTGTCCGGCCGGCGAGCGGGTGCTCGTCACCCGGAGCCGAAAAGCCGAGACAACCGGCGACTGTCCCGGTGAGCCCCGTCACACCTGCCGCGAGTAGCTGCCGGCGTCGCATACCCCTCCGTTGGACGCCGACCACTGAGTGTATTGTGATTCCAGAGAGAGAAGGCGCGGCGGGACGATGGCAAACCATTTTACTCTCAGCTACGATAGATATACCGTACGATGGAGACGAAATCCAAACTCAAACGGGCATTGTTGCGAGCACGGTACGCGGCGGTCGGTGCCGCGATCGGCGCGGCGCTGGGCGGGCTGTTCGGTCGTAGTTCGGCGAGTACGGGCGGTGCCAGCGGCGCACTGCTCGGTGCCGTCATCGCCGAGAAGCGGTTCTCCGCCGGCGGCTGGTTCGAGAGCGTACGCGGCGGCGACGAAGCGGAAGCGTAACGCCGCAAGCGCACCCGGAGCCAACCCGACCAGCGAACGAGGGGACGCCTAACCGGACTGACTGACCAGTCAATCAGAACTGTCTAAGGGCTCGGCGCTCTACGTTCGGCAATGAGACGGACGGAGGTATCAGGCCGATGAAAACGCTGTTCGGCGTAAACCCGCAGGTGATCGCGCTCGCACTGGCGCGGATGTCCGAATCGGTCGGCAACTCCTTTCTGATCGTCGTCCTGCCGCTTTTCATCGCGAGCGATTTCGTCACCGGCGGCACCTTCGGGCTGACCGAGGTGGCGATTACCGGCGTCGTTCTCGCGCTGTTTGGACTCGTGAACAGTCCGCTCCAGCCGTTTACCGGCCGGCTCTCGGATCGGACCGGCCGCCGGAAGATTTTCGTGCTGTTCGGGCTGACGGTGCTCGCGGGAGCCAGTTTCGCCTACTCCTTTGTCACCACATACTGGCATCTGATCGGTCTGCGGGTGTTGCAGGGCATCGCCGGAGCCTTTATCATCCCGACGACGGTCGCGCTGGTGAACGACCTCGCGGCGGAGGACAACCGCGGCGGCAACATGGGGACGTACAACACCTTCCGGCTGGTCGGCTTCGGCGTTGGACCCATCGCCGCCGGCGGCGTCGTCGCCGCGGGGCCGTACAGCATCTCGCTCGTGGGACTCACCGCCCGGATCAGCGGCTTCGACGCCGCCTTCTACTTCGCGGCGTTTACCGCCACGGTCGCCTTTGTTCTCGTGGCTGGACTGATCGACGATCCCGACATCGACCCGGCCGACCCCGACGAGGAGTCGACGTCCATTGCGGTGTTCGACCGGACCGGCGAGCACCTCCTCGATCCGGTGTTCACCCTCGGCGTGATCTCGTTTTTCATGGCCATCGGCATCGCTGTCTTCGCCACGCTCGGCGAAATCGTCAACGACCGACTCGATCAGGGGCCGACGATGTTCGGCCTGCAGTTCGCCGCCTTCGTCCTCGCACAGATTTTCCTCCAGGCGCCCATCGGCCGAGCGACGGACTTCTACGGCCGCAAGCGCTTCATCGTCATCGGGATGGTGTTGCTCGTGCCGACGACGGCCGTCCAGGGCGTGATCTTCGATTCCTGGCTGATGTTCGGTGCCCGCTTCGCGCAGGGTGTCGCCGGCGCGATGGTCTTCGCACCCGCGCTCGCGCTGGCCGGCGACATCGCCACCAAGAGTAGTTCCGGAACGACCCTCTCCGTGTTGACGATGGCCTTCGGCTTCGGCGTCGCCGCCGGGCCGCTTCTTTCCGGCTTTCTCGTGGGGTTCGGCTTCTACGTCCCCTTTGCGCTGGCCGCCGCCCTCGCTGCCGTCGGAACGGTGCTGGTCTACACGCAGGTCGAGGAAGTCCGAACCCCGAACCGCTCGGCGGCCCCCGACGAGTGAGACTCGAAACACATTTCACCGCCGCTGACTGACTAGTCAGTCAATGAGCGAGGGCGAGGATACGATCATGGACGCGGTCGACAGTGCCCTGCGTGAGCACGGTTACGCCGAGTTGACAATGCAGGACATCGCCGACCAAAGCGAGAAGAGCAAGTCACTGCTGCACTATCACTACGACACGAAAGAGGACCTGTTGGTTGCGTTTCTGGACGATCTGATCAGCGATCACGAGCAGCGGATGGCCTGCCGGGAGCGCCGCCCACCGACAGAGCGCCTCGTCGAGTTCCTCGCGCGGTTCGTGTTCACGCCCGAGGACACCGGCCGCGAGCAGTTCCACCTGGCGCTTTTGGAGATGCGTTCACAGGGGCCCTTTAACGACCGGATCCGCGAGCAACTGGAACGGAGCGATCAGACGCTCCGGAACACCGCGGCGGAGATCATCGGCGACGGGATCGAAGCGGGCGTTTTCGAGCCGGTCGACCCCGAACGAACCGCCGCCCTGCTCGTTGCGACGCTCGACGGGGCCCGGACCCGCCAGATCACGCTCGGCGAGGCCAACGAGACCTACACGCGAACGGTCGTCGAGCAGGCCCTCTCCCAGATTGTCGAGCCGATACTCGCGGCGGGAGTAGAGCCCCCCGACCTCGACGCAGTGCTCGCAGATCTCGACAGAGAGGAGTGAGTTCTCGAATCCCCAACCCCGTCCGGCTGACGATCCTCTGGATAGGGCTGGGACTGGCGAGGCTGGGGCTGATCGACCGCGAGCGGGCGATCAAAACGACCGAACTCGCGTGGCCGCGGATCGTCACCGGCATCGCCCGGATGTCGAAAAACGCCGTCGACGTGGCGATGGTCGGCGTCGCCGTCGGGACCACCGCGGTTGCGGGCGTCGGCTTCGCGAGCCCCTTTTGGGGGCTGGCCTTCGCGGTCGGCGGCGGCGTCGCCGGCGGGACTATCGCGCTGGTCTCACAGCGGTACGGCGCGGAGGCGTGGGACGAACTCGGCCGCGCTGTCCGGTCGAGCACGCTGCTCGTCATCGCGCTCACCGTCCCGCTGTCGGCAGCGTTCTATCTCTCCCCCGAAGCACTCATCTCCGTGCTCAGTAGCAACGAGGGCGCAATCGAGCAGGGGACGACATACCTGCAAGTCGTCGGCTTCGGCATTCCGTTCGCCGGGCTGAATCTCGTCGGGAGTCGAACGCTCGTCGGGGCTGATGACGCCTACACGGCGATGCAACTCCGGGCCAGCGGCGCGGTCGCGAACGTCGCCCTCAATGCGGTTTTCATCTTCGGTCTCGGCTGGGGCGTCGCCGGCGCGGCGCTCGGGACCGTCCTCTCGAACGTCGTCATCACGGCGACGTTCGCGGTCGGCCTCGTCTTCGGACGGCTTCCCCTCGTCGGGGCCTTTCCGGTGCAGATATCGGCGACCGGCCGGTGGGCCGAGCCGGGGATGATCCGCGATCTGATCGCCATCGGGACGCCCGTCGGTCTGCGCAATCTCGTCTGGACGGCCGCCGAGTTCCCCATGCTCGGCATCCTCGACATCTTCGGGGAGAACACCGTGGCGGCGTGGGTCATCGCCCGGCGCATCTGGGGCGTGATGAACGCGCCCGGGTGGGGCTTCGGACTGGCGTCCTCCAGTCTCGTCGGGCAGGCGCTCGGGCAGAACGACGAGCGCGAAGCGGAGTCCTACGGTCGGGATATCATTCGGTTTTCGGTGGCGACCTACGCCGTCTCGGCGATGCTCGTGGCGCTGTTCGCCGAGCAGATCGTCGTGCTGTTCGCCGGCGATCCGACCAGCGCCGAGATTCCCATCGCGACGAATCTCATCTACGCGGCCAGTTTCGCGATCGTCTTCCAGGGGGTCGCGGGGGCCTCGGCCGGCCCGCTGGACGCCAGCGGCGACACCCGGATCACCTTCCTCAGCCAGTTTCTCGGGATGTTCTGCGTCTCGATCCCGCTGGCATATCTCGGGGCGGC